>JBDTOB010000012.1:0-20413 GCA_039933435.1 Acidobacteriota bacterium
AACCCAAAGGTCGCAGGTTCAAATCCTGCCCCCGCAACCAACTTTATTTGGACCAAGAGGTCGCCCGTTTCTGGCGACCTCTTGCTGTCTCTGGCCGCGCTCAGCATTCCCGCCAGGTCGCCCTTCAGCGTGATGTTCAGGCGGTCTCCATCCGGTTCCAGCATGATGGCCTCGATCAGCGCACGAATGGCGTCGACGGCGCTCGTTCGGCTCTCCTCCCTCTCCAACGCACGACACAGGTTCCCGACCTTCTCGCGATAGACGTCGGCCATACGCGGGTGCAGCAACTCCGGCATCTCTGGAGCGTCCAGTTGCGTTTGAAGGTGGGCCTTACGCGCTTCGAGCGAAAGGAGCTCGTCCTTGATGGAGAGAGCAGGCACGCCGTCCTTGATGGCTTGAACGAGCTTGCGAATCTCGCGCTCAACCACAGCGAGCTCTGCCCGGCCGCTCGAGAGGCTCGCGCGGTGTTCCATTCGCAATCGGTTCAACTCGCGCACGTACTCGCGACAGAACTCCTCGAACAGGTCACGGCGCATCAGCTTGTCGCGGAGTGCCACGAGGACGCGTTCTTCAACCTCCTGGCGGCTGATCGTGCGGCGATTCGTGCACGTGCCTCGCGAGCGAGCGGCGAAGCAGGCCAGGCGGTCGTGCCAGTAGATGACGTACCCGCCGCCGCACTCGCCGCATTTCGTCAGTCCCGAGAACAGGAACTTCGGACGCCTCGCGCGGTTGAATCGCGTGGGATCGCCGTTTGACGTCACTCGGCGCATGGCTGCCTGTCGAGTCTTGACCTCGCTCCACAGCTCGTCATCCACGATTCGCAGGTCTGGAACGCTGGTCGTCACCCACTGTGACGACGTGTTGAGACGTGAAACGCGCTTGCCGGTATCCGGGTCTTTCACATAGCGGAGGCGATTCCAGACAAGACGGCCGATGTAGAGCTCGTTGTTCAGCACGCCCGTGCCGCGAGCCGGGTTGCCATGAATCGTGCTCGGATTCCAAGACGCGCCACCAGGGCCAGGCACGCGCTCCGCGTTCAGTCGCTTCGCCAGCGCCATTGGGGAGACACCCGCGGCGTATTCGCGGAAGATGCGTCGAATCACCTCGGCCTGGACTTGCACGATCTTTCGTTCACCTGTCGTAGTCGCCTCGCCGGGATTTGTTGCTCGCCTGATCTGATAGCCGTAGCAAATGCCGCCTCCCGATTTGCCAAGCTCGACGCGTCCTCTGAGACCGCGCCGGGTCTTGTCCGCGAGGTCCTTCAGGAAAAGCGCGTTCATCGTGCCCTTGAGGCCGACGTGCAGGTGTGTGATGTCGCCCTCGGCGAGCGTGACGATGTTCACGCCGGCGAACGTCAATCGCTTGAAGAGTCCAGCCGTGTCCTCTTGGTCGCGGCTGAATCGATCCAGCGCTTCCGCAAGGACAACGTCGAAGCGCCCATCAAGAGCATCCCGCATCAGTGCCTGGAATCCGGCACGCACCAGAGTGGCGCCGGAGGCGGCGTGATCCGTGAACTCTCCAGTCACGGTCCAGCCTTGGCGCGCGACGTGCTCTCGACAGACGCGCAACTGGTCTGCGATCGAGGCTTCGCGCTGGTTGTCTGACGAATACCGCGCGTAGATGGCGACTTTCACGTCGTGAGCCTCACTGAATCGTTCGAGATCGTCGCTTCACTTCCAGCTCGAAATGCTCGCGTGCAGCCTGTCGCGCCAGGACGCGAACGAACGCGCTGAGCGACGCGTCAGCACCGTGGCCGCTGGTCCCCTTCGCGCGAGTATGGTCCAAATACCGCCGGCCGCGTCCGGGTCGTGGTCGTCGTCTTTCGGCCATGATACGCCTGCCCATTCTGAGCGTCGATGTCGTCGTTTGTCGGCAAAAGGAATGGGTGCACTGGGTGCGGCTCCCGACGCATCGACTTCTGACAGGCGTGTCGCCGTGGCAGCGTGATGATTCCGATGATGTTGCACGAGCCGGATCTGCGCCTGGCCAGAGGCCGAAGCGCAGTCCGGTTCGGTCGTCGGTTTCGCGGACGTGACGTCGCACGAACAGAAGACCAGGAAGTGAGTTGAGAATCGGAGAATAAACCGTGGCCTGAGGCCGCCGGTTCGAACGTGCTCCACATCGGGCGATGTGGAGGAGGCTGCGAACGTCAGCCAGCGAAGATGATCCGACAGTAGCGCCGTCGCCGACCGTCGTCAAGCACTTCTGTTGCGGCCGTCGATAGTTGCCGGGAAATGGGTCGCGGCTCGCGCGGTCAAGGCCGTCAGCCGCGCGCAGCGCAGGCGGAGCGGAAGCGTTGCAGCGCGGAGCGCTTTGAGCGCGCGAGTTGCGAGCCGCACAATCGCTGCGCGACGGCTGCCATTCACGACGATGTTCGGTCGGTTCTACGCCGCGTCATGCAATCCGCCGACGGTTGTCCGCTCCGGCTGAGGCAGAGACAGCGTGGCGTGAGCGACCACCTCCGTGGCCGCAGGCTTGGCAGGCCACCCGGTCCAGAATGGTGGTCGCTCACGCCACGGTACTGCGATTGACCACCGCGCCGACGGCGTCGAATTTGACGGGCGGCACAGAACGCCGCCCGATGCGTGCGTTCACCAAACCACTGCGCCGATTGACGTTGGCTTGGAGCACTTCAGGCGGCACCTGCGTTCGCAGCGTCGATGCCGTGTGCTGCGCTGAGCGCACGAGAGGGGGAACACCTCGCGCGGAGGGGGTGTTCCCCCCCTGTGTTCCCCCCTTTGGAAAGCTGAGGCCAGAAGATCAGAGGCGACAGGCCGCCGTCGAGCATTCATCTCACTAAAGGAATGATCTTCGGCCGACTCCCCAGGCAGGGAGATTCTCAGGCGTCGCTCTGGTCGTTAGCATTCCTCGAAGAAGCGTCCCGACACCGAACGACTGCCCGCTGAATGTCCTCGTCGTCGGGGTTCGCCGTTTGCAGCCTTTCGAGCTGGGGAAGGAACTCGGAATGGGGCAGCGCCTCCGCCGCCTCAATTGCAAGCCCGATGACGTTCGGCTGCTCCAGCTCGCTCAGGATAGGCTGTACCGCGCGACCATCGAGCCTCTTGGCAAGGCCCGCGATCGCCTCTCCGCGCACTTCATCATCAGCGTCCGTGAGATTTGCCGCGAGGGCGTCCCGAATGGCCGAAGAATCTTCTTCGGAGAGTGCACCGAGTGCGAATGTTGCCCAGTTTCTAGTCTCCAGGTCCGGATCGCGAGAGAGGTGGATCAGTGTGTCGATGGAAAGGCTGTCGGCACGACCACCAAGAGCGTAAGCGACAGCACCGCGCACCTCTTCCGACACATGCTGTGCGAGTGGCGCGAGTAGCGTCGGCTCTCCCAGGCCTAGATGGCCCAATGCATACAGCGCCGACGCGATTACGTCCGGCTGGCCATCCCCGAGTAGCGAGACAAGGATCGGCACAGACTGATCCGCAAATGGATACTCGGCGTTTCCTCCTGGCTGGGCGCCTAGCTGGGCCAGGATGTCTGCACCGATGGCCCGCGAGATCCAATCCGCACTCGAGCAGAAGGTGACTGCTGCGGCGAAGACGTCCGGGCCCGCGCGGAAGTGCAGTGCCCGAACGTGTGCCCAGTAATCATCCGACTGCAGAACCGGTTCGGCTCGAGCTGACTCCAGCGTGCGCGTTAGAAGCGCCGCAGTTGGAATTTTGTCGAGGTCATGAACAGTCATTCGCACGAACCTTCTGTGTCGTCCCCGAGCGGCGCGCCTCCAGGAAGCTCCCTCGGCCATCAGACCGGTCCCGAGCGATGCAGCGGCAACATCCTGACGCGCGTTCCGCCCTCGTCGATTGATAGCAGCGCCCCTGCCTCGATATCCCCGCGAAAGGTTTCCAGAGCGGCGGCGACGAAGCCCACAGCCGCATCCGACAGCAGGTCTTGAGTGCGCACTTGCACGACACTGGGCGCCTGGCCGGAGCTGGCGGCCAGAATTGCCGAGAAGTCCAAGTCGTTGGTAATCACGACGAAACCATGCTCGCGGGCCCACGCCAGGATCTCGTCGTCTGGCGCGGTTGCAACGCCGATGGTGGACCAGTGGACCGCCTCGAATCCGAGTCCCGTTAGTCGGGCGGCCCAACTCGGGGAGAGGTTCATGTCCACGACCAGCTTCACTGCTGGCCCAGCGGAACTTCGACTTCCTCCGCGCGCCAAGCGGCGTAGGACAGCGCCTCGCTGATGTCCTCGGCTTCCAGGTAGGGATACTCGCGGAGAATCTCGTCCCGCGTCCGTCCAGCGGCGACGAGCCCGACGACGGTTCCGACGGTAACCCGCATCCCGCGAATGCACGGCTTTCCGCCCATTACGGCGGGGTCACGAGTGATGCGCGTCAGTTGTGGCATATCTGGCAGCTCGGCGTTGCTGTTTCTATTGTCAACGATCCTCGTCGGCCTGGCCAATCGGTTTGTCTCGATAAGTGAGCCGCGCTTATTGGGCTTCCTGACGCTCCCAGGGAATAACGGAAGTCGGGACGGGCAGAACGAGGTCCTCATCGCCCGCGCCGAGGTCGTAGATCTCAAGCGCGGTGATTGCGTCAGATCGACCCCACACGATGACGCCAACCTGCCCACCTCGTGGAGTTCTTCCCGTCGCATCGGCGATGATCTCCGAGCGAAGTTCAGAGGCTGGTGCATTAAAATCGATGCTTGCGCACCCGCATTCGCAGCGTGCAATAACGTCGAGGTCAGGAATAGCGGCCGTCGCCCTCTGATCGACACTGGCGACAGGAGCGTGATCCAACGCCGCGTGGATGACCTGAGCCTCGCTCTCACGTATGCGGCGGCGCTCGGGAATCATCTTATCGGCCAAAGCAACTGGGACGTCCTAAACCATTTCACGGTGCCTCGGTAGATTATGCAGCCGTCCACGAGAAATCCAAATCCAGCGGGTTGCGGGCCCCCGCAACCAACTTTATTTGAACCAAGAGGTCGCCGGTATCTGGCGACCTCTTGCTGTCTCTGGCCGTACTCGGCAATCCTGTCCCTCCGCCCTTCAGCGTGATTTCAGGCGGCCGCCTACCGATGCCTCGCGCGGTTGCCTGGCGTGGGATCGCCGTTCGACGTCACGCGGAGCGTCGCCTGACCTGCCTGGCATTTTTCGGACCAGCTGAAGCTTGAGAGAATGGCGCTCTCCACACCAGGAGAGGGCCATGAGAAAAGGTCGATTCACGGAAGAGCAGATGGTTGGCATCTTGCGGGAGGCGGATCACAAGCCCCTCCCGGAGGTCGCCAAGAAGCACGGCGTCAGTGCGCAGACGCTGTACGCCTGGCGGAAACACTTCGGCACCTTGGAGCCGGTCGATGTCAAACGGCTGCGGCAGCTCGAGCAGGAGAACGGCCGGCTGAAGAAGCTCGTCGCCGACCTGACGCTCGACATCGACGTCTTGAAAGAGGTGTCCCGAAAAACATGGTGAGCGCACGCGTGCGCCGGGAGCAGGTCGCGTACGTCCAGACGCGCGGCTTGTCTCGCCGCCGCGCGTGCGCATTGCTGTCCGTGGCACGCTCGACCGTGGGGTATCAATCGCGTCTCCTCACAAAAGACGCGCCGGTGCTGGCGGCCATGCGGATCCTGGCCGGCCAGTATCCGCGGTTCGGCTATCGGATGATCCAGGTCTTCTTGGCGCGCCAGCAGTTCGTGATGAGTGCGGATCGCGCCTATCGCTTGTGGCGCCACGCCGGGCTGCAGGTGCCGCGGCGGCGGCCGCGCCGACGGGTCGCGACCAGTCGCCCGCGTCCGCTGCCGCCGACCGGGATCAATCACGTGTGGGCGTACGACTTCATCTTCGACACGTGCGCGGATGGCCGGACGCTGAAATGTCTGACCGTGATCGACGAATTCACCCGCGAGTGTCTCGCCACCGACGTCGCGGGCAGTATCCGATCGGGGCGAGTGATCGAGGTGTTGGCGCAGCTGGTCAGCCTCCACGGCGCCCCGCAGCACCTCCGATCCGACTACGGACCCGAGTTCGTCGCACGGGCGATCCAACGCTGGGTGCAGACCGCGCAGAACGAGACGGCGTTTATCGACCCCGGCAAGCCATGGCAGAATGGCACCGACGAATCGTTCAACGGGAAGTTTCGCAACGAGCACTTAAGCCTGCAATGGTTTCGGCACCGCGTCGAAGCCAAGGTCGCCATCGAGCAGTGGCGCCAGCACTACAACGAGGTCCGGCCTCATTCGAGTCTCGGCTACCGGACGCCCAGGGAGTTCAAGGACCAGATCAAGATCAAGAGCAGCTGTTTAGGAACAAACCCCGAGAGCGCCGTTCTCCAGGAATGATTGGTCCGAAGGATGCCGGCAGGTCATGGCCATCGTCTCAACACCTCCGTGTTTTCGTCTCCCACCAGAGAGAACTCAGGGAAAGATGCGCGATGGCCGCTTCGTTTCTAGCGAAGGGGCCTTACCGAATGTCCACCACGTCTGGGGACTCTACCCGACAATGCCTGGCACAAAACAGCGCCCGGCAACAAATGAACTCCAGACGGTTCACTTTTTCGCCGGACGCTATCCTAAACTCCGGTCCCACACTGAGGCGTGATCGGCGCGAGCTACACGCAGGTCCCTGCGTTCCGCATCATTCAGTTCACGAAGTGTCCGGGGTCACACCAATTCGGTCAGACTGCGTACTAGAGCCGAAGTTTTAGAACCGCACTGCGATGCCGAGTCCCCGGGATCCAATGAGGACCGGGGTCGCCGTGACATTCTCCTTCTTCGCGCGGTAGACCACGGTCTTGCCCTTGATCGCGTAGTCGATCAGCGCGCCGATGCCCGCCCCGATCCCTACCATCGTCCCGCTCATAGCCATACAGAATGCGTCGAAACAGTCGCCGGCGACGTCGATCGCGAGCGCCCACGCCCCAAACGCTCCCATTCCGATCGCCATTCCGTTTGCCACTGAATCGCCAGCCCGCGCGATCTGCTGCACATCAGGGCGCGGAAATTCACGCTCGGCCTGTTGCACAAGCAGCGTAATGGACGTGTCTGATACCCGTACGAGTCGGCCTTTCGTTTCTCGCATGAGTGCATCAGTGACGTAGACGCTCTGCCCCGGCCGGAGCTTCTGCGGCAGCACGTCGAATGACGCGATTGACGGGCTAGGCTCTTGCTCCTGAGCCTCTACGGGCGCGAATGACATTACCGAGATTGCCGCCACGATCGCGAAAGTGACCTTCATTGTGGCTCCCTCCCTACACCCTAATGCGCAATTGCATCCGGATACGGCTCACCCTCCAGGGTGACCGCTCTCCGGAGCGCGTGTAGGTGCAGGACGGTGGACGCCTTGGCGCCGTGCAGCCTGGGAGGGTGCGATAAAACGCCCTGTGACTTCACAACGGCTACGGAGCCAGCGGTGCCAGAATTGTCGAGCCGTTCTTCAAGGCGCCCGGAGCAGTGAGCAGATAGCGTCTCGCGGACAGCACGATCTGGTCGAATCGCAATCCATCCTCGCAGGTCTGGATCCGGAGGGTCTGTCGACCCGACACTGCAAACCTCAGGGGCGCACCGAGGGCGCCCGCACCGTAGCCGTTATCCTGCCAGCCCAGCCTGCGACTCCGGCGTGCTGGGTCTCCTCGAGGTTGACCGTGAAGGCCCCGGTCGTGCCTCTGCGCGCAACCGCGGCGCCGGCGGCGTCGACGACGCCGTCGAACTGGATGAAGGCCGAGTCGGTCGATCACAGGTCATTTGCCGCCCGGCCACGCATCCAGAGGTGGTAGTCCCGCCCGGCATCTGCCGAGAAGGACAACTCCACGTACCCGACCGGTGAGGCTGATGCGCTGGCCAGTTTCGCGGCGCCTGCGTCGGCGGTCCCGACCGCGATGCCTCCAGCGGCGGAGGGATCGGCGAACTGGCGCCACGCGCCCGCAACCTTCGCCACGGTCGCGGCGGTCAACAGAATCTCGGCACTGTCTGTCGCCACAGACGGCGCGAGGATCAGAGTGTCCTGCTTCAAGGCGCCTGGGGTCGTAGCTGAGGATCTCGTCCGTTCCGCAGCCATACCGTCATCTCCAGCCGTGAGAGAGGACGCGAATGGATCTGCGGAGAAGAGTTTCGTAGCTGGCTCCGTTGCCCGGCCGAACTCGCCACCGACGAGAAGGCCATCCAGCTCTGGCGCTGTGTGAAGCCGCGGGCACGCGACTCCCGCGCACGCCGTCGCCGTCGGCTACTCCTCCACGCGGCATCCCTGCGCCATGAGGGCCTGGAACCGCGGCTGCGGCCGGAGCGGATCGAGGGTCGGAATGACCCGCGCGCTCACCATCATGAAATCGTTGTCGCGGCAGGCCCGCTCCAGCCAGTCGAGCGCCCGGCCCGTCTCGCCCGCCTGGGCGAGGATCTCGGCCATGTCGAACGGCGGCAACCCTTCCTCCCGCCCCTCGAGCAGCTCTTGCTCGAGCCGGTGCGTCCAGTACGTACGGCTGTCGGTCGCCGATGCCGCCGCATGAAGCGCCGGCGTCAGGTCCGCCTTCAGACCCAGCAGTCGGCGCCGCGTCTGTCGGGCGGCGATGCTCCGATCGTAGCGACCGAGCTCGTCGTAGGAGCGCTTCAGGTAGATGTGGACTTCGGGGAAGTAGCGGTCCAGCTCGAGCACTCGCTCGCTCACCGCGATGGAGCGGTCGTAGCGTCGTGCGAGATAGAGCAGGTAGGCGTGAACCGAGTTGGCGATGAGCGACAGCGGATCGAGGTCGGTGGCGCGCTGGACCTCGACGATCGCCTCGTCGTGCCGCCCCATGGCCGAGAGGAACTCCGCGTACCACTGATGGGCGGTGGCATACCGCGGTTCGAGTTCCAGCGCCCGAAGGAACTCGGTCTCGGCGCCGGACCAGTCCCACTCGTAGAACTGCCGCATGTAGGCGAGCGACGTGTGGGCCTCGGGGAGCTCGTCGTCGAGCGCCAGCGCCCGGCCGATCGCCGCCTTGACCAGCCCGTAGGTTTCACGCGGTGGTACGGCGTGATACTCGCTCAGGAGGGCGTGGGAATCGGCGAGCCCGGTGTAGGCCAGCGCGAACGAAGGATCCGTCGCGGTCGCCTGCGAGAAGTAGTCTACGCTCTTCGCGAGATCCTGCGGCGTCCGCTTGTTCCAGAAGTAGCGCCCGCGCAGATACAGCTGGTAGGCCTCCGGGTTCACGCTTTCACGACGAACCGCCCGCGCGCGTTCGCGTGACGACACCTGCAGCTGCAGCCGGTTGGCAATCGCGCTGGCGAGCTCGGCCTGCAGGAACTGGACGTCGGTCGTCGCCCGGGAGAACTGCTCGCCCCACAGACGGGCGCCGTCGGCCGCGTTCAGCAGCTCGACGACGAGCGTCAGGACCCCGCCGCGCTCGGTCAGCGTTCCCTCGAGCACCGCCTGCACGCCGAGATCACGAGCCGCGAGGCGCGCCGACGCCTGGCGGCTGGCCAGCTGGTAGGCGGAATCGCGCGCGATCACCTTGAGCTCCGGGAGCCGCGACAGGCGGCGGATGACGTTCTCCGTGATCCCCTCCGCCAGGAACTCCAGGTCGATCCGGTTGGTGCCGGCGGTGTCGATCGGGAGCACGGCGATGGACCGCAGCGCCGGGGATGGCACGGGACGGTTGCGGCCTGCCAGGCTGAATACCGCGAGCGCGGTCAGTGTGGCCAGCGTGATGCCAGCGGTCACGGCCACGCGGCCGGGGCGCCTGAGGATCCGCTTCAGCGCCCGCGTTCCCGCCCATTCCGATCGCGCGGCAACCGGCAGCCTGTCGAGATGCCGCTGGAGATCTTCGGCCAGCGCCGCCACCGACCCATAGCGCCTGGCCGGGTCCTTGTGCAGCGCGGTCATGACAATCGCGTCGAGATCGCCGGTCAGCCGCCTGCGCAGCGCACCAGACTTCAGCCCCCGCGTGCTCGAGGCGGCGTCGCCGGCCATCGTGCTGGGAGTGGGAGGCGTCTCCTCGCAGATGGCGCGCTCGGTCTCGCGCGGGCTGCGTCCGGCCGGCAGCTGCGGATTGTGCCCCGCCAGCAGCTCGTAGAGCAGGACGCCGAGGGAATAGATGTCGGTCGCCTGCGTCACCGCCGCGCCGCGTACCTGCTCAGGGCTCGCGTAGGCGAGCGTCATCGCCGGCGCCGCGCCGGTTTCGGCGGCGGTATGCGGCCCGCGGCTGGCATCCAGCACCTTGGCGATGCCGAAGTCGAGCAGCTTCGGGACGCCCTCCTCCGTAACCAGGATGTTGGCGGGCTTCAGGTCGCGATGGATCACCCGGGTGCCGTGCGCGTAAGCGACGGCCCGGCAGACATCCTGGAACAGCCGGATGCGCTCGGGAATCGAGAGTCGCTGGCGATTGCAGTAGTCGTCGATGGGCAGGCCGTCGACGTACTCCATGACGAAGTACGGCCGGTCATCGTCTGTCGATCCACCATCGAGCAACGTGGCAATATTCGGGTGGTTGAGGCTGGCGAGGATCTGTCGCTCGTGCAGGAACCGGCGCAGGATCGCGTCGGTATCCATCCCCCGTTTGATCAGCTTGATGGCGACGCGGCGGGTGAAGGCGCGATCGGCGCGCTCCCCCAGGAACGCCGCCCCCATTCCGCCGCGGCCGATCTCCGAAACGATGCGATAGGCCCCGATGCGGCGGCCGACGCAGACGTCGGCCTCCCCTTCGGTCTCCGTCAACATGGCCTGCAGGGCGGCCCCGGTGAGCAGCGGCACTTCGAACAGGTCCACCGCGGTCAGCGCCGACGTCAGCAGCGCCTCGACTTCAACCCGCAGTTCGCGGTCGCCCGCGCACCGCGAGGCGACCAGCGCGGCGCGTTCCCCGTCCGGCACGTCGAGCGCATCGCCGACGATCGCCTTTGCCGCGCGCCACTGTTCTCGAGTCATCAGCCTGTGCGGTACGCGTCAAATGCGGCGAAGCCGGCTCACTCGGGTCCGGACGCTGCGCCGGACAGCTCGCGGTGCAGCCATCCCTTGACGACCGCCCAGTCCCGCTTCACGGTGGATGCCGACACGTCCAGGGCGGCTGCCGTTTCTTCGAGAGTCAGCCCGGCAAAGAAGCGGAGTTCGACGAGCCGCGCCGCCTCCGGGTCGAGCTGCTCCAGCTTCTGGAGCGCGCGGTCGAGATCCAGGGCGTCCACCGCATCGACCGGCGCGGCGGCCGCCGCGACCGCGTCGTCCAGAACGACAGGCACGGCGCTGCCGCCACGCTTGTCGCGGAGCTCGCGCCTGGCGTGGTCGACCAGGATTCGCCGCATCAGCTGCGCGGCGATGGCAAAGAAGTGGCCGCGGTTCTGCCAGTCGACCGCCCGCTGGCCGAACAGGCGCAGGTAGGCCTCGCTGACGACCGCCGTGGTCTGCAGCCGGTTGTGGCGCCACTCCCCCGCCATCTGGCGGGACGCCAGCGCGTGCAGTTCCCCGTAGACCAGCGGCATCAGCCGGTCCAGCGCGTCGCGGTCACCGGCCTTCCATTGGTGGAGCAGGCGGGTCAGGTCAGCGGCGTCTGGATCAGGCATGGCGGCTGCCGGGCGCCAGTAGACCACAGCGCGCAGGTGATCGCAAAGGCGCTGGCAGGCGGTGAGCCGGTTTCCCGGGGCTTGGCGCGTATGGGGCCGTACCGCCGTCTCCAAAGGGAGGGTCTCCATGCGAGCGATGACGAGAATCGTAGGTTTCCTGATTGCGGCTTTGACGGCCGCCGTCCAACCCACCCTGGTCCTGGCGCAGGTGGAAGTACTCGCGCACTTCAGGGCCGATGCCGGGTCGCCGCAGGCCAAGCTGCTGCTGGCGAGCGACGGCTATCTGTACGGCACAACCGTGGCCGGCGGAGACTACGGGTATGGATCGGTGTTCCGCATCCACCCGAGCGGATCGGGATTCGAAGTGCTTCATTCGTTCGGATACGGCGACGGGGCCTATCCGGCCGGCGAGCTGGTCGAGCTCGGGGGGATCTTGTACGGCACGACTCAAGACGGAGGCGGGTACTCCGCCGGAATGATCTTTGGTCTCGAGGTCGCCAATCCGCAAGCGCTCCTATTCGTCTACGGGTTCCGATCCGGCGTCGCCACGAGTGGGACCGTGCCGGCGGGCGGTCTCCTCGCGGCCAACGGCAGGCTCTACGGGATGACGACTTGGGGCGGCGCTCACGATCGCGGCGTGGTCTACGCGCTGGATCCAGCGATGGCCCAGGTCACCCTCGAGGTGCTGCATTCATTCGGTGCGACGGACACCGCGGGCGCCAATCCCGTCGGCACGCTGGCCATGGTGCAGGGGCTGCTCTACGGCGTGACGCAGCGCGGCGGCCAACAAGACTGGGGGACGCTGTTCCGGCTCGACACAACGGGGCTGCTGTTTCAGGAAGTCGCCGACCTGCAGCTCTACCCCTATTCCGGCCCCATCGCCGTCGGGACCGACCTGTACGGGACCACGCAGCAGGGCGGCAGCGGTTACGGATCGATCTTCAGGTTCGACACGACGACGGAGGAGCTCGAGTACTCCGCCCTCGACGGCACCGGGAACGGGCCATCTTTCCCGCTTGCCAGCCTGATGCAAGCATCGAACAGCCGGCTATACGGCACGACGGCAGGGGGTGGCACCTACGGGCATGGCACCGTGTACGAAGTCGATCTCTCCACCATGCCCCTGACCGTCACGGCGAGGCACAGCTTCATGCCGGCGGTCACCGGAAGCCGTCCGATTGCCGCCCTGGTCGAAGTCGGTGGCCTGCTCTTTGGAACAACGTCGGACTACGGGCCCGCGTTCAATGGCACGGTCTACAGGTTCGATCCAGCGACCGGCGCGACGACGACGATCAAGGCCTTCGGTCCTTCCGGCCCCAGCAGTCCATCCGAGGGAGTGGTAGAGACGAACGGCTCCCTGTTCGGCACGTCGAACACGGGTGGATCGAGGCGCAGCGGAACGGTCTTCAGCTGGGACCCGGCAACGTTCACGACGAGGGTGCTGCACTCCTTCGATCCCGCTGACGACGGCGCTTTCCCCGAGGGCGCCATGATGGTCGCCAGCGATGGCCGCCTCTACGGGACGACGTGGATTGGAGGTCCCACGACCTGCGGCGCGGGATGCACGACGCAGTTCAGTGGAACGGTTTTTCGGATCGACGCGGACGGAACCAATTACACGACGCTGCGGTCGTTCGACTACGCCACCGGCGCGTATGCACCGTTCGGAGGTCTGCTCGAGATCGGCGGCCTGTTGTACGGCACGCTCACCTCTGGAGGCGCCTATAACGGAGGCGCCGTCTTCAGGATGGAGCTGAACGGCAGCAACTTTGTCATCCTTCACGAGCTCCACCCCTTGACCGATGGCTTTGGGCCAACCGCCGGCCTGACACGCGGCGCCGACGGGCTGCTCTACGGAACGGCGAGCGGCGGTGGTCCACTCGGCGGCGGGACTGCGTTCCGCCTGAGTCCTGCCGGAGGCGGGTTCGAGGTGCTGCACGCCTTCGACCTGGCCGCTCCCTTCACCGGCCGGCGCATCGACTCGGCGCTGGTGCAGGTGGCACCAGACGTGTTCATCGGCACCGCCTCGAGTGGTGGGGTTTTCAGCGGCGGCGGCTCCGGCGGCGGGACGGTCTACAAGCTCGACGTCAGCACGTCGCCGGCGACTGTCGTTGTGCTCCGCTCGTTCGAGGACTGCTGCCTCACGCCGTTTGGCAGTTATCCCCATGGGACGCTCGTCACGGGCGCCGGTCGCTGGCTGTATGGCGTTAATGCCTACGGCGGCCCGACCAACGGGGGTGGCACCATCTTCGCCATCAGCGCTGACGGCACGATCCGCCTGCTGCACGAATTCAGGGGCACAGACGGGAGCAGCCCCCAGGGGGGCCTCACGGTTGCGGCCGACGGCTCGCTCTACGGCACGGCGCGCGTGGGCGGCAACTACAACGGCGGGATTCTGTTCCGCCTGCGGCTCGATACCGACGGCGACGGCGTGCGCGATCCGCTCGACAACTGCCCGATGGATCCCAACGCTTCGCAGCTGGACACCGATGGCGACGGCATCGGCGACGCCTGTCCGGCCGGCGCCGGGCCGCTCCCGCAGGCTGCGCTCCAGCTCGGACAGCTCCAGTTCATCTATGACGGCACACCGAAGCCTGTCTCAGTCACGGTGCTGCCGCCAGAAGCGTTGACCACCGGCACCTTGAACGTGACGTATAACGGCTCGCCGGTGCCGCCGACAGTGCCCGGCGCCTATACCGTGGTGGCGTCTCTGGTCAGTCCCACCCATGTCGCCACCCCCAAGACCGGGCTGTTGACGATCGACTTCGCCACGCCGACCATCGTGTGGAATCCTCCTGCAGCGATCTACGTCCTGACGTCGCTGTCGGCCGCGCAGCTCAACGCGACGGCTGACGTGCCCGGCACCTTCACCTACACGCCCGCCGTTGGCACGGTGCTGCCGGTTGGGGCCGGCCAGGTGTTGACGGTGGAGTTCGTGCCGTTCGACCCGAACTACCGGACGGTCACCGCCGTCGTCACGATCGACGTGCGCGGCCTGACCATCCTGGATCTCACGCCCCCGGTGGTCGCGGCGCCGCCGGACATCAGCGTTCTCACCACGAATGCGACCGGTGCGACCGGCGGGGCGGTCTACTACCCCTGGATCGGTACACCGCTGCCGACGCTCGCCGGTTTCCTCGCCAGCGCGACGGCAATCGACGATCTCAGCACGCCCATTCAACTGCCGACCGAGCTGCGCCACTGCATCACCGGCGTGGTGCTCGATGCGAACGTGAACGCGTCCACCTCGTTCCCGATCGGGGAGCACATCAACTGCGTGCGCTTCCGGTTCAGAGACGAGGCCGGCAACGTCGGTTCCGTGACGCGCCAGGTCACGGTGCGGCCCGGGACGTCCACGACGCCGACCACGCCGATGCCCGTTGCCGCGCTCTCCCCGGCGGGTACACCCTCGGGCGTGACCGTGGAGTTCGACGGTGGCGTAACGGCGCCAGGCACCACGGCGGCCGCCTGCTACAGGAACGCCAGCGCGACGACGCCGGCCAACTTTCTGTTCGATGTCAAGCCTGTCCAGCCGTCGTGCGGCTTCCTCCCGAACGGCGAGCCAAGATCCTGTTCGGTTCCGGCGTCGGTCTTCGGCACGTCGTTCACGATCTCCTGCGACATCTCGACCACCGCGACATACCAGGGACGCATCAAGGTGTGCTTCCCGCACATCTACGGGCGGGATACCTTGTGGCACCTCAACGCGGCGACAGGGCAGTGGGAGGACATCACCATCCAGCCGGTCCTCGCCAACCAGCCGATCTGCGGCTGGGTGACGTCACTGTCGCCGTTCGTCATCAACGCCGCGCCCACGCTGGAGCTGCCCCCGGACATCATCGTCGAAGCGGCCGGCGCCGCCGGTACGGCGGTTGACTACGCGGTCGCCGGTTCGGATCCCGAGGATGGCGCGCTGCCGGTGACGTGCACGGCGGCCTCGGGGAGCGTCTTCCCTCCGGGCACGACGGCGGTGTCGTGCTCGACGATGGACTCGGCGGCCCTCGCCGAGATCGGCAGCTTCACCGTGACGGTGGTGGATACCAGGCCGCCAGCCGTGACCGCGCCGGCGCCGATCACCGTCTTTGCCTCGGAAGCGGGTGGGGCCAGCGGCCGCTCGTCGCCGGAGCTCGCGCAGTGGCTGCGCAGCGCCACCGCGGCCGACCTCGTCGATCCGGCGCCCTCGGGCGGCGCTCAGGCAACGGACGCGACGGTGTTCGGACCTGGCACGACCACGGTGACGTTCCGGTTCACCGACGCCAGCGGCAATGCCGGCACGACCTCGTCCGCGGTGACGGTCGTCAGCGGCGATCCGCGCATCGTCTCGAGCATCGCCGGTCGAGGAACCCTGACCGGCACACGGCAGTACGTGGAGGTGTCCTTCTCGAACCTCGGCCACGGCCTGGCGTTGCGCACCATCGCGCTGGTCACGGCCGTGCCCGCGAAGGGATCGGGGCGCATCACCGTGGTGTCCCCGGCGCTGCCCTTGCGGCTGGGGGACGTACTGCCCGGCACCACACGCACCGTGCGCCTCGAGCTCAACGTGCCGACAACGGTGAAGGAGTTCCTGCTCATCGAGGCTGGATCCTTCTCGACGGACGAGGGAACGTGGAAGGTCTTCGGCGACGTGCAGCGGCTGACGCGCTGAACGGGAGTGGCTGGCGCCGGCCGCGATGGCGGCCGGCGTTCAGCCGTGCGAGCCGGACTCAGCAGTTGCGACCAGGCGCCCCATCAGGTTGGCGGCGGCGGCGTCGCTGAGGCCCTGCTCGCGCGCCAGCGACTTCCAGCTGGTGAACGCCAGCGCGTGACCGATCGCTGCCGCCACGCTGTGCCGCCTGCTCCCCCGCACCGTTCGGCCTGCCATCAGAACGTTCCGGGCGAGGTCGAGATACCCCCGATATCCTCCAAGCATCCGCTTGACGATGGGCATCGTGTCCTCGTCGCGCAGGACATTGCTCATCATTCCCTCGGTGTGGCGATAGTGAGCGTAGAGGCTCCGCAACGCCGCCAACATGCGACGGTCCGGATCCTCGATGGCTGCCCAGCGAGCCGCATCGGGGAACGGATTGGCGCCAATCCAGGCCGTCGTACAGGCGGAAAACAGAGAGGCCTCGTCGGGAAAATGGCGATAGACAGTCGAGCGGCGGACGCCAGCGTGCCGGGCGATGGCGCTAACCGAGGTCTGCGCTGGCCCCACCGTGCCGTGCAGCTCGACGGTGCTCTCGGTGATGCGCTGACGGGTCCGCTGCTCCGCCTCGGCGCGCTGCATCATCCGGTAAAGACGCTTTTTATCGGTCATGTCTGTCCCATGAATATTGACATCGCCTCAGTCTCCATCTATATTCAGCGATACACCACTGTCTTTTCAAATTATCTCTCAGGAGGCGGTCATGGCAGCAACGACTACGCCACGCGTGTTGGGGCGCGGCGAGGGCAAGGCGGGCTTTCTCGGAAGCATCGGCGTTCGCTTCATGATCGACGGCCTCGAGACGGATCAGGGGTTCTCGCTCGTCGAGCACCCGATGGCCGCGCGCGCCCTGGCGGCGCCGCTGCACCGACACACGCGGGAAGACGAGTACAGCTACATTGTCGAGGGGCGGGTGGGCGCCCTGCTCGGCGACGAGGTGGTGGTCGGCGGCGTCGGCGATCTGATCTTCAAGCCCCGAAACCAGTGGCACACGTTCTGGAACGCGGGCGACGAGCCGGCGCGGCTCCTCGAGATCATCGCCCCAGCCGGTTTCGAGCGGTTCTTCGCCGAACTGGTCGCCCTGGGGGGCGCCACCAGCGCCGAGCCGAAGGTTCTGGGCGAGCTCTGCGAACGCTACGGCCTCGAGATGGCGCCCGAGAGCGTCCCGGCGCTGGTCGAACGGTTCTCGCTGCGCTTCCCCGGGGAGCCGATCTAGCCATCCCCTTCGGACTCGTCCAGCGTCTCCACGCGGTCAGGCGCGCGTGCTGCTTGTCCCGAAAAGGGGCCGCCTCTTGTTCG
The DNA here is from genome assembly GCA_039933435.1 of Acidobacteriota bacterium. GTDB lineage: Bacteria > Acidobacteriota > Vicinamibacteria > Vicinamibacterales > 2-12-FULL-66-21 > JALZOC01. The sequence continues at coordinate 17,459 of JBDTOB010000012.1, forward strand.
CACGCCGAACAGTGCAGCACGTGAGTCAGGTGCTACCATGGAAGGCGTCGTGAAGACTAACGTCACTCTCACACTCGACTCGGCTCTCCTCCGCGAAGCGCGTGTCGTGGCAGCCGAAGAAGGGCGCTCGATCAGCGCCCTTCTGACCGATCGGCTGGAAGGGATCGTGCGCGAACGGAAGGCCTTCGAAAGGGCCAAGCGGCGGGCTCTTGCCCGGCTCCGGGAGGGCTTCGACCTCCAGTGGACACCGCCCACGTCACGCGACGAACTCCATGAGCGATAGATACTTCGTCGATACGAACATCCTTATGTACGCCCACGATGCCGCCGCGGGCGACAAGCACGCCCGCGCCAAGGCGCTCCTGGAAGACCTGTGGGCGGGCAGGTCGGGCGTCGTCAGCGCACAAGTCCTGCAGGAACTGGTCGTCAACCTGCGCCGAAAGGCGAAGAAACCTCTGGATGCAAACGCGACGCGTGACGTCGCAGGGGCCGAGATCCTCTACTCCGAGGATTTGTCCGACGGACAGCGCTACGGAACGGTAACGGTGAAGAATCCCCTGATGCGCGGCGAGTGATCTGGAATCCTCCCATCCATACGTCGCTTCCCCGCGCCTCTCGGCTTCTGGACAACACGCTATGAACTGTAGCTTCCCAATCAATCCAAATGCGGGCGTGGCATATCATGCCGTCGATCGCCCGGGAGGCGCCCAGCTCACCGAGCCGCTGACGGACAAGCCACTGCGGTACGAGCCCTCTCCACAGTGCGACGTCGCGCACGTCGCCACCGCCGCCGTGTGCGAGCGCTAGCCCGATGCCGAAGGCCGCGGCGCCAAGCACCGTCTTCACAGTGGCCCGTCCGCTCGACGCGATCTTCGCGCCGCGCAACGTCGCCGTCATCGGCGCCACCGACAAGGCGGGCAGCGTCGGCCGGACGATGCTCTGGAACCTGATCAGCAGCCCGTTCGGCGGCGCGGTGTTCCCCGTCAATCCGCACCGCTCGAGCGTGCTCGGCATCAAGGCCTACCCGACGATCGCCGCGGTGCCCGACGCGGTCGATCTCGCCGTCATCGTCACGCCGGCGGCGACGGTGCCCGGCATCGTGCGCGAGTGCGTCGAGGCCGGCGTCAGGGCCGCGATCGTCATCTCGGCCGGCTTCAAGGAGATCGGCCCGGCGGGTGTCGCACTGGAGCGGCAGATTCTCGAAGAGGCCCGCCGCGGCCCGATGCGCCTCATCGGACCGAACTGCCTGGGCGTCATGAGCCCGGTCACCGGCATCAACGCGACGTTCGCCTCGGCGATGGCCCTGCCGGGGAACGTCGGCTTCATCAGTCAGAGCGGCGCGTTGTGCACGGCGGTGCTCGACTGGAGTCTTCGCGAGCACGTCGGGTTCAGCCACTTCGTCTCGATCGGCTCGATGCTCGACGTCGGGTGGGGCGATCTCATCGACCACCTGGCCGACGATCCGCAGACCAAGAGCATCGTGATCTACATGGAATCGATCGGCGACGCGCGCGCGTTCCTGTCGTCGGCGCGCGAAGTGGCGCTCACCAAGCCGATCATCGTCATCAAGGCCGGACGCACGCAGGCGGCCGCCAAGGCCGCCGCCTCGCACACCGGCACCCTCGCCGGCAGCGATCTCGTGCTCGACGCCGCGTTCCGTCGCTGCGGGGTGCTGCGCGTCGACACCATCGCCGAGCTGTTCTACATGGCCGACGTCCTGGCGAAACAGCCGCGACCGGCCGGGCCGCGCCTGACGATCGTGACCAACGCCGGGGGTCCCGGCGTGCTCGCCACCGACGCGCTCATCGGCAACGGCGGCGAGCTCGCCGCGCTCTCGACCGAGACCTACGAGGCGTTCGATCGGCTGCTGCCGCCGCACTGGAGCCGCAACAACCCGGTCGACCTCCTCGGCGACGCGGGCGCCGAGCGCTATGCGCAGGCGCTGGCGATCGCCGCCGCAGACGATAACAGCGACGGCCTGCTCGTCATCCTGACGCCGCAGGCGATGACCGACCCGACCCGGACGGCGGACGTGCTGAAGGCCCATGTCGCGGACATCCGGAAACCGGTCCTCGCGAGCTGGATGGGCGGCGCCGAGGTGGCGGCCGGCCAGGCGATTCTTGCGCGGGCCAACATCCCGACGTTTCCGTATCCCGACACCGCGGCCCGCATCTTCACGCACATGTGGCGCTACAGCGACAACCTGCGCGCCCTCTACGAGACGCCGAACGTCTCGTCGGATCTCCAGCCGGACGCCGTCGGACGGCGCCGCGTCACCGACATCTTCACGGCGGCGCGGGACGCCGGGCGCACCCTGCTCACCGAATTCGAGTCGAAGCAGGTGCTCGCCGCCTACGGCATTCCGACCGTCGAGACGCGCATCGCGGCGACGGCCGATGAGGCGGTGGCCGCCGCCGACGCCATCGGCTACCCCGTCGTCCTGAAGGTGCATTCCGAAACGATCACCCACAAGACCGACGTCGGCGGCGTCGCGCTCGACCTGGAGCACGGCGCCGCGGTCCGACGCGCCTACGACGCGATTGGCGCCGCGGTGACGGCCAGGGCCGGCGCGCGGCATTTTCTCGGTGTTTCCGTGCAGCCGATGGTTTCGCGCGACGGCTACGAAGTGATCGTCGGCAGCTCGCTCGACCCGCAGTTCGGCCCCGTGCTCTTGTTCGGATCAGGCGGCAAGCTCGTCGAGGTCTACCAGGACCGCGGCCTTGCGCTGCCGCCGCTCAACACGACACTGGCGCGGCGGATGATGGAGCAGACGCGGATATTCGTCGCGCTGCAAGGCGTCCGCGGCGGCGCCGCGGTCGACCTCGCCGCCCTCGACCAGCTGCTGGTCCGCTTCAGCCAGCTCGTGGTCGAGCAACGGTGGATCAAGGAGATCGACATCAACCCGCTGCTGGCGTCGCCCGAGCGGCTGGTCGCGCTCGACGCGCGCATCGTGCT
>JBDTOB010000013.1:0-19511 GCA_039933435.1 Acidobacteriota bacterium
CCGACGACTCCAGCCGCACCGTGCCGCTCGACGGCCGGTCCATCGCGCCGCAGAGATGAAGCAGCGTCGACTTGCCGCAGCCGGAGGGGCCGACCAGCGCGACGAAGTCGCCGCGGTCGAGCGAGAGACTGACGTCGGAGACCGCCGGGACTGCCGTTTCGCCGGCCGCGAAGGTGCGGGAAACGTGGTCTGCCTGAAGGACGACGCTCAGGATGCGCCCTTCTTCTTGCGCATCTGCAGCTCGCGGCCGCCGTCCGCATACTGCACGTCGTCCATCAGCCCGTTGATGAGGAAGATGCCGCGGCCGCTGGGCTTGAGGATGTTCTCGGGATGAAGCGGATCGGGGACCGTCGTGTGATCGAACCCGGCGCCAGGGTCGCGCACCGTGATCACCACTTCTCCGGCGTCGTCGCAGGAGACCGAGCACTGCAGCTGCTGCGTCGCGTCGCCGCCGCAGCCGTGGCGGATGGCGTTGGCGACCGCCTCCTGTAACGCCAGCTCGACCGCCATGACGTCGCTGTCGTTCCAGTGCTTTTCCTGCAGGACGTGGACGACGCCGTCGGTCAGCGTCGGGATCGCCGATGGATCGGCGGGAATCGTCATCGTGAACTCGCAGGTCGAGCAGTACGGAATCATCGAGCTCAGGCGGCGGACGTCCTCATGCGAGCTCCGCAGCTCGTCGATCAGCCGGTTCTGCAGCGCCTGGGCGCGGTCCCGGTCCTCGACCGCCTGCTCGAGCTCGAACACATTCCGCCGCAGCTCGAGCTGCGACTGCACCTGCCGGCGGATCGCGTCGAGCGCCTCGATCTGGTCCGGCGTCAGCGTCCGGGTGACGCGGTCGACGACGCAGATGGTGCCGAGGGTGTAGCCGTCGGGGGTGATGAGGGGCGCCCCGGCGTAGAACCGGATGTGCGGATCGCCGGTGACGAACGGGTTGTCGCGGAATCGCTCGTCGTCCCTGGCGTCGGCGACGATGAAGAGCTCCGGCTCGGTGATGGCGTGGGCGCAGAACGAGATCGCGCGCGGGGTCTCGCCAGCGGTGATGCCGACCCGCGACTTGAACCACTGGCGGTCGGCGTCGACGAGCGTGATCAGCGCCATTGGCGTGCCACAGATGTGGGACGCCAGCATGGTGAAGTCGTCGAACGCGCGCTCGGGTCCGGTGTCGAGGATCCGGTAGCGATAGAGCGCCGCGAGCCTCGCCGTTTCGTCCACTGCGGTCACGCGGGTCCTTCCCTCCCGAAGCTGGCGAGCGCCGCCGGCTCCGCATCGAAGACCTGGAAAATACCGATCAAGCCGCTGATGGTGAGGACGCGTTCGCTGCGCGGCGACAGCCAGAGCAGCCGGAGGTCGCCGCCGAGCCGGCGGACGCTCACGAACTTGGCCACCAGCAGGCCGACTCCGCAGCTGTCGATGTAGCTCACGTCCTTGAGGCTCAGAATGATCTTCAGCCGGCCTTCCGCCACCAGGCGGTTGAGATGTGCACGCAGCTCGTCGTCGCCGTCGCCGAACACCAGCCGGCCCGCCGGTTCGAGCAGGGTGATGTCGCCGACCCGGCGTTCGCTGATGGTCATCGCGGTCTGCGGCGATTATAGCCCCCGGAACCCCGCGGCATCCCTGCGCCGGCGGGGACCTCGCGCCCGGCCTCGGGGCGAAGAGGCTGGATGCTACACTGCGGTCCGTCCGGGTCGCGGCAGGCGCGCCTCTACAGGGAGAAAGATGTGAAATCGCGCGTGGTTGGGATGGCGGCACTGTTCGGGCTCCTGGCGGCGGCCGCCACGGCGCAGCCGCCGGCCGGGAGCGCACGATCGACCGACCCCTATCCTTCGACCTACCGTCCGCGCCCCTCGCGGACGACGGTCATCCGCAACGCCACCATCCTGACGGGCGCGGGACCCGCGATCGAGCGCGGCGCGATCCTGCTGCGTGACGGCAAGGTTGCCGAGATCGGCACGTCCGTGACCGCCCCCGCGGACGCGGTGGTCATCGATGCCGACGGGCGCTGGGTGACGCCCGGCATCATCGACACCCACTCCCATCTCGGCGTCTATCCGGCGCCGGCGACCGACGGCGTGGACGACGGCAACGAATCCACCAACCCGAACACCGCCGAGGTGTGGGCCGAGCACTCGGTGTGGCCCCAGGATCCGCAGTTCGATCTCGCGCTCATGGGCGGCGTCACCGCCATGCAGATCCTGCCGGGCTCCGCCAACCTGTTCGGTGGACGGAGCGTAACGGTCAAGAACGTCCCGTCGATTACCGAACAGGGGATGAAATTCCCCGGCGCGCCGTACGGCCTGAAGATGGCCTGCGGCGAGAACCCCAAGCGCGTCTACGGCAGCCGCAACACAGCGCCGCGGACCCGCATGGGCAACGTCGCGGGCTACCGGCGCGCCTGGATTGCCGCCACCGAGTACCGGAACCGCCTCAAGCGGTGGAAGGATGAGGGATCCGATCCCGCCAAGCAGCCCGATCGCAACCTGCAGCTCGAAACCCTGGCCGGCGTGCTCGACGGCGACATCCTGGTGCACAACCACTGCTACCGGGCCGACGAGATGGCGGTGATGATCGATCTCGCGAAGGAGTTCGGCTATCACATCGCCTCGTTCCACCACGCGGTCGAGGCCTACAAGATCCGCGATCTCCTCAAGGCCGACGGGATCTGCGCCAGCATGTGGGCCGACTGGTGGGGCTTCAAGCTCGAGGCCTACGACGGCATCCGCGAGAACATCGCGCTCGTTGCCGCCGCCGGCGGCTGCGCCATCGTCCATTCGGACGACGCCAACGGCATCCAGCGGCTCAATCAGGAAGCGGCCAAGGCGCTGCGCGCCGGGCGCGAGGCGGGCCTGAAGATCACCGAGGCGGAGGCGGTCACGTGGCTGTCGATCAATCCCGCCAGGGCGCTGGGCATCGACAAGGTGACCGGCTCGCTCGAGCGCGGCAAGAACGCCGATGTCGTGGTCTGGTCCGCCAATCCGTTCAGCGTCTACGCGCACGCCGATCAGGTGTTCATCGACGGCGCGCTGCTCTTCGACCGCCGCGATCCGTCGCCGCGGCCGCGGCGCGACTTCGTCGTCGGGCTGGCGCCGGAGGAGGCCAGCCGATGAAGACCGCCGTGCTGCTCTGGCTCGCGGCGCTGGCCGCCGTGTCGCCGGGAACAAGTGGTCAGGCGCCCGCCGTCAGGCGGCGTTCCGCTCCGCCGCCGGCCGTGGCGACCCCTGCCGGCGACACGATCGCCATCGTCGGCGGCCGCATCCTGCCGGTGTCCGGGCCGGCCATCGAGCGCGGCGTCGTGCTGATCGCCGGAGGAAAAATCACCGCCGTCGGCGCCGCCGTGGAGGTTCCGGCCGGGGCGCGCGTCATCGACGCGGCCGGCCGGATCGTGACCCCCGGCCTCTTTGCGTCCTCCACCCAGCTGGGCATCGTCGAGATACCGTCCTCGGCCGAGGGCACGGCCGATCAGTCCACGACGGATGCGGGGCTCGGCGCGGCGTTCGACGTCGCCGATTCCTTCAACGCCGAGACCACGCTGATCCCGGTCACCCGCGCCGAGGGGATTACCCGTGCGCTGGTGACGCCGTCCGGGAGCCGGGTGATCCTCGGACAGGCGGCGGTCATCGATTTGTCCGGGGAACAGGCCCCGGAAGGCATTACCAGGGCGCCGGCCGCCATGATGGCGCAGCTGGGCGAGGCCGGCGCCGCCGCCGGAGGAGGTTCCCGCGCCTCGGCGATGCTCAGGCTTCGCGAGGCGCTGCAGGATGCGGCGGACTTCGCGCGCAACCGCGCCGCGTGGAACAGCGCCCAGCGGCGGCCCTACGCCCAGGGGCGGCTGGCTCTCGAGGCGCTGGCCCCGGTCATCCGCGGAGAGCTGCCGCTCGCCGTGATCGCGAATCGCGCCAGCGACCTCCTCGCCGCGCTGCGTCTGGCGGACGAGTTCAAGCTCAAGCTGGTGCTCGTGGGGGCGGCCGAGGGCTGGAAAGTCGCGGACCGCATCGCGGCGAAGCATGTCCCCGTCGTGGTCAAGCCGCTGACCGACATCCCTTCCTTCGATGCGCCAGGCGCCTCGCTCGAAAATGCGGCACGGCTCTCGAAGGCCGGCGTCCGGATCGTGATCTCGTCGTTCGAGACGCACAATGCCCGGAACGTGCGCCAGGAGGCGGGCAATGCCATCGCCAACGGTCTCGACCGCGACGCCGCCCTGAGGGCCGTCACCCTCGAGCCGGCCGAAGTGTGGGGCGTCGCGGCGCGCTACGGATCGATCGAGGCCGGCAAGGATGCCGACATTGTCGTCTGGTCCGGGGACCCGTTCGAGTTGACGACCGGACCCGAACACGTCTTCATTCGAGGCCGCGAGATCTCGCCGGACACCCGCCAGAAACAGCTGCTCGAGAAGTACCGCTAGGGAGACGAGGCAGCAAACGGTCTGTCAGGCGGGCAGCGTTCCGCCACCGGCATCAGAAGATCCCGATCAGCCTGAGCGCCGCCACCGCCGCAAACCCCAGCAACAGCAGGTCGAAGGTCCGCTGCGGGATCCGCGTCGTCAGCCAGCGCCCGGCGAGCAGCCCGGCGACGATGAACGGGCTGAGGAGGAGGTTCAACATCAGCGTGTTGCCGTGGATGAGGCCGAGCCCGACGCTGAACGGAATTTTGAAGCTGTTGACGATCAGAAAGAACCACGCCGCCGTGCCGACAAACTCCATCTTCGGCAGCGACACCGCGAGACAGTACACCGCGAAGATCGGCCCGGCGGCGTTGGCCAGCATCGTCGCGCCGCCGGCGATGAGACCGATGGCCCAGGCGAACAGGCGGGTGTGCGGGACGCGGCCGAACCACTCGGGCTTCTGCATCCGCGCCAGCTGCAGCGCCGTCAGGCCCAGGATGATCACGCCGATCACCGGCTTGTAGACCGCCTCGCTGATCGACCGCATGTACCACGCCGAAATCATCACCCCGATGCAGGCCGGCGGCAGCATGCGGCGGATGTAGTCCCAGCGTGCGTGCTGGTGAAAGGTGCGGACCGCGGCCACGTCGCCGACGATGAGCATCGGAAGGACGATGCCGGTGGAGGTGCGGGCGCCGAAGAGGAAGGCGAAGATGACCACCGGGAGGAGCCCCATGCCGGAGATGCCGGCCTTGCTGATGCCGACGCAGGCGGCGCCGACCATGGCGAGCAGCCACTGGACGAGGGTGAGGTGAGGCATCGAGCCCCTAGTATCGGTCAGGAGGCTGAGATCGAAGGACGAGGGCCGCCCCTCGCCAGGGAAAAGTCGGATCGAGCCTGTGCAATCAACGACTTACGCGAAAGATGCGCGCCCTGGTTGGACGGTGCAGAGAGGGAGCGCGGTATAATCGGGGGTTCCCCCGAAATGTTCATCCAAGGAATTGCCCCGTCGGTCAGCGCCAGAACCCGAGCCAAGGGGCTCGCCTACTTCACGTCCGGGCGCGTCATCGACATCAGCGGCGCCGAGTGGGTGGCGAGCGCCACCGTGCGCGGAACGCGTGATTACCGCGTCGATCTGGTGCGCGATCGGCAGCGTTTCACCGGCGCCTGCGAGTGCCCGTACTACGCCGACCGCGCCGACATCTGCAAGCACATCTGGGCAGCGCTGCTCGAGGCGGAGGAGCGGGGGCTGCTCTCCGGGGACGGCCCGGCCGGTGAAGAGGCGACGCTCGAGCCGGACTACCGCCCCACCGCGATCGAGCTGCAGATGGAGGCGGCCGCGGCCTACAGCGCGCCGGGCAGCCGCGCGCCGGCGGTGAAGCCGCCGGCCTGGCAGCGGTTCCTGCACGAGCTCCGCCAGGACGTGCTCGCGGGCGAAGGCGCGGCGCCGCTGCCGCGCTTCTCGAACGGCGAGATCATCTACGCCATCAACGTCAGGGACACGCTCGCCGGACGGGGCACGGTGGTGACCATTCTGTTCCGGCAGCGCCGGAAGAACGGCGCCTGGACGAAGCCCAAGTCGATTGCGGTCAGCCCGACCGAGGCGGAGCATCTGGTCAACACCCACGACCGCGAGATCCTCTCGCTGCTGCTCGGCGCCGCCAACGGCGCCGGCCCCGGCATGTCCTACGAGGGAGCATTCCCGCGGCTGTCGCGCTACGTCCTCAACGGGCCGCTGGAGGATCGGGTGCTGCCGATGCTGGCGCGCACCGGCCGGGCCCAGCTCGATCCCGGCGGCGACGGCAAAGAGCTGCTGCCGATGACCTGGGACGCGGGTGATCCGTGGCGCTTCGAGCTCGACATCGCCGTGGAGCCGGCGGACGACACGCTGATGCTCGATGGCGCCTTCGTGCGCGGCAGCGAGCGGATGTCGCTCAAGGAGCCGGCGCTGCTGCTCAGCCGCGGCTTCCTGTTCACGCGCTCGACGATAGCGCGGCTGGACCTCGAAGGGGGATTCGCCTGGGTGGCGAGGCTGCGGAGCTTTGGACGGATCGCCATCCCGCGCGCCGAGGCGGGGGCGCTGCTCGAGACGCTGGCGCGGTCGGGCATCAATCCCGACATTCTTCCCGAAGACCTGCGCTATGAGATGGTCGAGGGGACGCCCCATCCGCGCATCCGCGTCGGCCGGCCGGAGCGGCAGAACCCCTACGCGCTGCGTCAGGATCTCCGCGCCGCGGTGCAGTTCGACTACGACGGCATCGTCGTCGACGGGCCGCCCGGGGCGACCGCCTACGATGCCGCACGGCGGCGGCTGGTCCGGCGCGACCGCGGCGCCGAGCAGGCCGCCATCGACCGGCTCCACCAGCTCGGCTTCCGCTATACCTGGAGCCACTTCGAGTCCCGCCAGATGCTGGGCATCTCTCCGGAGCAGTTTCCCAAGGTCGTGCACACGCTGGTCAACGAAGGCTGGCGCGTCGAGGCGGAGGGGCGCGCCTTCCGATCGGCGGTCGGCATGCAGCTGGAAGTGTCGTCCGGCATCGACTGGTTCGATCTGCAGGGGGACATCGACTTCGGCGACGGGCGGTCGGCACCGTTTCCTCAGCTGCTGGCGGCGATTGCCCGCGGCGAGGACGTGGTGGTACTCGACGACGGCAGCGTCGGGCTGCTGCCGGAGGAGTGGCTGCGGCGGTATGCCGCGATTGCCGGCTTCGGCCGCGCCGAGGGCAACGCCATCCGCTTCGCGCGGTCGCAGGCGGCGCTGCTCGACGCGCTGCTCGCGGCGCAGCCGGCGATTGCCTACGACGAGGTGTTCGCCCGCGTCCGCGCTGAGCTGCACACGTTTGGCGGGGTCGCCGCCGCCGATGCGCCGCCGACGTTTCGCGGCACGCTCCGCGAATACCAGCGGGAGGCGCTCGGCTGGTTCGAGTTCCTGCGCCGCTTCGGCTTCGGCGGGTGTCTGGCCGACGACATGGGGCTCGGCAAGACCGTCATGGTGCTGGCGCTCCTCGATGGCTGCCGGAACGGCCGCCCGGCCGGGCAGCGCGTCCCCTCGATCGTCGTGGTGCCGAAGTCGCTGGTCTTCAACTGGATGGAGGAGGCGACGCGCTTCGCGCCGAACCTGAAGGTGCTCGATTACACCGGCCCGGTGCGCGACGCCGCCGCCATCCGCGACGCCGATCTGGTGCTGACCACCTACGGGACGCTGCGCCGGGATGCGGTGTCGCTCTCGAAGATCGAGTTCGAGTACGCGATCCTGGACGAGGCGCAGGCTATCAAGAACGCCGCCACCGCCTCGGCGAAAGCGGCGCGGCTGCTGCGCGCCCGGCATCGCCTGGCGCTCAGCGGCACTCCGATTGAAAACCATCTCGGCGAGCTCTGGAGCCTGTTCGAGTTCCTCAATCCCGGATTGCTCGGGACGGCGCGCGCCTTCCAGCGCGCCAGCGGCTCGCGCGCCCGCACCGACGAGGATCTCGAGTGGCTGTCGCGCGCGCTGCGGCCCTTCCTGCTGCGGCGCACCAAGGAGCAGGTGGCGCCCGAGCTGCCGCGGCGGACCGAGCAGACCCTGCAGTGCGAGCTCGAAGGGGCCCAGCGCCGGCACTACGACGAGCTGCGCGCGCATTATCGCGAGACGCTGCTGGCGCGGGTGGCGCGCGACGGCGTCAACCGATCGAAGATGCAGATCCTCGAGGCGCTGCTGCGGCTGCGTCAGGCGGCCTGCCACAGCGGGCTCATCGATCCCCGCCGCGGCGCGGAGCCCTCCGCCAAGTTCGAGGTGCTGATTCCCCGGCTGTCGGAAGTGATCGAAGAGGGGCACAAGGCACTGGTGTTCTCGCAGTTCACGAGCTTCCTCGCGCTGCTGCGCCCGCGCCTCGATGCGCTCGGCATGCGCTACGAGTATCTCGACGGCCGCACCCGCGACCGCGCCGCGCGCGTCGAGCACTTCCAGAACGATCCCGACTGCCGGCTGTTCCTGATCAGCCTGAAGGCAGGGGGGCTCGGGCTCAACCTGACCGCGGCGGAGTACGTGTTCCTGCTCGATCCGTGGTGGAACCCGGCCGCCGAGGCGCAGGCCATCGATCGCGCCCACCGCATCGGACAGTCGCGGCACGTCTTTGCCTACCGCCTGCTCGCGCGCGACACGGTGGAGGAGAAGGTCGCGGAGCTGCAGCACACCAAGCGCCAGCTGGCCGACGCCATTCTCAGCGCCGACACCGGCCTGGTGCGGACGCTCAAGGCCGAAGACCTCGAGCTGCTGCTGTCCTGACGAGCTGGCGCGGGCCGGACGAGCTTCAGAACTCCGCCGCCGCGCTACAGTAATCGCATGCGCATCTCGACATCGCACGTCATCGCCGCCGCCATCGTCACACTCGCCACCAGCGCGGCGGCCGCCGCCGGGACGGTGAGGCGCGTGGCCGTTTCGCCGGAGCGGATTACCGCCGGCGCCACCGTGACGATCACCGTGAGCGGCACCAACCCGTGCGGTGCCGCGGAAATCACCTACGGCGACGGCGAATCGGTGGTCTACGCGATCACCCGCCTTCCCTATCAGCAGAGTCACGTCTACGCGAGGGCGGGAACCTACACGATCACCGGCAAGGGGCAGGGCAACTGCGACGGCGAGGTGACCACCTCGCTGAGCGTTGCGCCCGCGCCGGCGCCGCCGCCTCCTCCTCCGGCTCCGCCGCAGGCGCCGCCTGCGCCGCCGCAGCCGCCGGCGGCTCCAGGGACGCAGATCACGGCGGTCGAGATGGCGCCGATGCCGGTGCGGGTCGGCGAGCCGGTCACCATCAACGTCAAGGGGGCGGGGACGTGCACGTATGAAGTGCACTACGGTGACGGCAACGCGCAGGAAGTCACCGGCGAGCTGCCGCAGCAGTTCCGGCATGTCTACGCCAGGCCGGATAAGTACACGATCATCGTCAAGCCGTCGCCGCCGTGCGCGGGGCGGTTCACGCAGCTGCTGGAGGTGGTCGCCTCCGCGCCGCAGCAGGCGCGGATCACGCGCCTCCTGGTGTCGCCGTCGCCGGTCGATCCCGGGCAGCCGGTGGACATCGCCGTCGAAGGCAGCGGCACCTGCGGCTACACCATCGAGTTCGGCGACGGCAACGACGAGAAGCGGTCGGCGGCCCTGCCCGACCGGGTGCGGCATGTCTACCCGGCGCCACGCATTTATACGGTGGCGGTGAAGGCGGCCGGGCCGTGCGTCGGCGGGGCGCGGGCATTCGTTGACGTCAGCGAGCAGCGCTAGGCCACGGGTGGGCCTGGGCCGGGAACGGTCCTTGCTCAGGTGGGGGTGTGCGCATTAAGGTAGAGCTGTCGCGCGGAGGGGTGAACATATGCTGAAGGTCGATTTGCATCTGCACACCGCCGAAGATCCCGAGGACGTCATCGTCCACGATGCCCGTTTGCTGGTGGAAACGGCCCGGGAGCGGGGGTTCGACGCCCTGGCGATCACCCTGCACAACCGCCAGCTGGACGACCCGGGCCTCACCGCCTATGCCGAGTCGCTTGGTATCACCCTGATCCCCGGGGTGGAAAGAACGGTCGAGGGCTGTCACGTTCTGCTGCTCAATTTTCCCCAGGCCGCGACGGGTGTCCGGACCTTCGCGGATGTGGCGGCGCTCAAGCTCAGCTGCCCTGACGGAATCGTCATCGCACCCCATCCGTTCTTCCCCCACGTCTCGAGCCTCGGATCGCGCCTCCGCGAGCATGCCTCCCTGTTCGATGCGGTGGAATGGAGCTACTTCTGGACGGGCGCGATCAACTTCAACCCCCGGGCGGCGCGCTGGGCCGAGGCGCACGCCAAGCCGGTGGTCGGCAGCTCGGATCTCCACGACCTCCGGCAGCTGGGGCGCACCTGTTCGCTGGTCTTCGCCGAGCGGAATGCCGGGGCGATCTGCCGCGCCATCCGCGAGGGGCGCGTCTCGCTGCAGACCTCTCCGGCGCCGGCGACCGAGCTGGCGCAGGTGGTGGCGGGAATGACCCGGCGGGGAAGAAAAGCGGCGGTGCCGGCGCCCGAGCTGGCCACCACCTGAGGATCAGGAATCGATTCTGATCAATTCGATGTCGAACACCAGCATCCCCTGCGGGGCGTCGGGGCGATTCGCGTAGGCGAGCGCCGCCGGAATCCAGAAGCGCCGCTTCTCTCCCTCGACCATCATCTGCACGCCCTGGGTCCACCCGGGGATCACTTCGTCGAGGCCGAAGCTCGCGGGCTCGCCGCGTGCGACCGAGCTGTCGAAGCTCTTGCCGTCGGTCGTCCAGCCGGTGTAGTGCACGGTGACGCGCGAGTTGGGCCGGGGATGGCGGGTGCCGCGTCCGGGCGTCACCACGCGGCTCGCCAGCCCGGTTGCGGTGACGGTGGCATCGGCCGGCGGCGCGGCGACGTCGGCGGGTGGCGGCACCTCGGGTGGCGCGGCCTCCCGGCCGGGATCGACGCGCGAGCACCCGGCGGCGGTCGCGACGGCCAGCGCCGCGATGCACAGCATGCGAACCATTCGCGTCATCTGGTGCCCTTCGAATCGAGGGCCGCTACTCGTGCGTGGCACTCGGGCCCCACCATCCCTCTCCCTTGAATCGCTCCCGCAACTCGAGCCATCGCCTGTGTACATCCTCCGTATTTTCGAAGTGTTCCGTGGTGACCGGCTGACCCGGCTGCATGATGATGATGTCGAAGCCCGTCCCCGTGCTGCTCGGCCGCATCTCGCAGGTGACCGTCTTGTTGTCGCGTCGAAAAAAGTAAAACACCGGCCTCAGTATGCACAGGCTCGGGTCCGTTGGTCCCGGATTTCATCACGTTAGTACATTAGTACTGATACCAAGGTACCAGCCGAAAAATATCAAGAGTGACGCCTGTTTTACAGGTGAATCGCCACCACCACCGCCACCGCCCCAAGCAGCACCAGCCCAAGGTAGGCGGGCACCGCGAACGCCAGCCAGTCGGTGTATTTCACCCCCGCGGCGGCGGTTACCGCCATCAACGCGCCGTTGGTCGGGGTGACGAGATCGGTCAAGCCCGCGCCGATCTGATAGGCCAGCACCACCACCTGCCGCGACAGCCCGATCAGGTCCGACATCGGCACCAGCACCGGCATCGTCAGCACCGCCTGGCCGCTGACGCTCGGCACCGGCACGTGGATGGCCGCCTGGACGACGATCATCGCCAGCGCCGACAGCGTCGTCGGCAGCGACTGCAGCGGCGTGACCAGCGCGTTCACCAGCGTGTCGATCACCCGGCCCTGGTCGAGGACCACGAAGATCGCGCGCGCGAATCCGATCAGCATCGCCGCGTAGGCCATCGACGAGAAGCCGGTGACGAAGCTTTGCGCGGTCCCGGCGACGCCGAGGCCGCCGATGAGGCCGGCGGCCATGCCCATCGCCAGGAAGAGCGCGGACATCTGATCGAAGTCCCAGCCCAGGCGCAGGATGCCGTAGACGAAGATCACCGCCGTCACGAGCACGAGCAGGAGCACCGCGCCACGCGATCGATCGATGCCGGTGGTGTCGCGTCCCGCGTCAGGAGCGGCAGGGGCGGCCGCGCCGGGCGCGAGCCGCGCACCCGCGGGCGCCACCGGTGGCGGCGCCGCCAGGCGCGTCCGCATCGCGTGCCGCCAGGTCGCCCAGATCCACGCGGCGAGCGCAAGGGCGAGCAGGATCAGCCGGAAGCGCCAGCCGGACAGCAGCGGCAGCCCCGCCAGTTTCTGCGCGATCTGCACCTGGAACGGGTTGATCGGGCTGAAGGCCGCGCCCACCGCGGCGGCGCCGATGCTGATCGCGATCGCGGTGACGGCGTCGAAGCCGAGCGGCCGGGTGACCAGCAGGAGCACCGGCACCAGCGCGATGATCTCTTCGGACATGTTCTCGAGCGCGCCGCCCGCCGCGAAGGCCATCGAGACGATGGGAATGACCAGGGCTTCGCGATCGCGGAGCCGGTGCACCAGCCAGCCGACGGCCTGGCGCAGCGCGCCGGTCTCGTCGACGACGGTGAAGGCGCCGCCGACGAGGAAGACCAGGAAGATGACCGACGCCGCGTCGGCGAGGCCGCGCGGGATGTCGACGAGCGCTTCGAAGGCCCCGACCGGGCGCGCCGGCACGCGGTGGTAGGTGCCGGCGACGACCACCTGGCGCCCGGTGACGCTGTCTTCGCGCCGCTCGTACTCGCCCGCCGGAACGACATGGCTGGCAATCGCCGCGGCCAGGATGCAGCCCGTCAGCAGCGCGAGCGGATGAGGAAAACGCAGCGTCGGCATCGCCGGCATGTTACCTGCCGCGCCTCCTGCCTGGCGGCAGAAAATGCGTTCGCGCTCGGCGCGGCGCCGCCGCGGCCGATACGACCGTGTAAGATGAGTGGCAGATCCCTGACATGCCGCTGATTCACGTCCTCTTCCTGATCACTGCCTCGATCGTCGTGCCTCTCCAGGACAGCGGACGCAAGCCCGATTGCCCGACCTGGCAGGAGTGCCGCCAGCAGGCGGCCGCGGCCGCCGACCGCGGCGAGTTCGAGAGCTTCCACGATCTCGCCTGGCGTGCGGTCCAGCTCGGGCCGAAGAACGATCCCGCGCTGATGTACCTGCTCGCCCGCGCCCAGAGCCTGAGCGGCCGCCCCGGCGACGCCGCGGTCATGCTCGACCGGCTCGTTGCCATGGGTGTGCCGCTCGACGTCGACACCAACGACGACTTCCGCCGCGTCCGCGCCCTCAAGGGGGACACGCATCTTTACGGCAAGTCGTTGACCCAGCAGGCCGACAGTCAAAACACCCCCGGATCGGCAGGAGGCCTGGCTGCACCGCCCGCTACACCGCCGGCGACGGCGAGGATCGCCCCAGCCCCCCTGACGGCGGCGCGCCCCGAGGCCGCCTCGCCCCCTGCTCCCCCGGCGGCGCTGGATACGCCGACAGTGCGCCCCGCCCTGCCGGATCGCACTCCGGCGACGCCCGACCCGGCGCGGGGCCGCGCCGCTGGCGGCTCCGCTCTCCCGGCGCTGCGCTTCTCGACCCCGGCTTTCACTCCTGCCGGCCTCGCCTACGACGCCGTCTCGCGCCGCTTCGTCGTCGGCGACCGCCTCGGCCGCAAGCTCGCCGTCGTCGACGAGTTCTCGCAGCACGTCGCCAACCTTGCCGGCGCTCGCACCTCCGGCTTCGGGGAGATCGCCGCGCTCGAGATCGACGCACGGCAGGGGGACCTCTGGGTGGTGAGCTCGGAGGGGGAGGAGACCAGCCTGCACAAGCTGCAGCTCATCTCCGGACGGCTGCTGGCGACTTATCCGATTGCCGGGAAGTTCGCCCCCGTCAGTCTCGGGGACGTCGCAGTCGCGGATGCCGGCGTCATCTACGCGCTCGACACCGCCGGCCATCGGCTGTTCAGGCTCCTGCCGCGGGCGACCGCCGCGGAGCCCGCGCTGACGCTACCGGACACCAGCCCTGTGTCGATCGCGCCCGCGGAGCCCGGCGTGCTCTACGTCGCGACGGCGGAAGGAATACTTCGGGTGGAGACGGCGACTCGCGCCGTCACTCCGGTCCGCGCCAAAGGGGACCTCGCCCTCCAGGGGATCACCCGCCTGCGCTGGCATCGCGGTGCACTCGCCGCGATTCAGAAGGGGGACAACGGCACCTACCGCGCGGTCCGCATCGGGCTTGACGGCAAGGGGCGCACCGCGACCAGGCTCGACGTCCTCGATCCCGAAATTTCAATCGGCAATCCCACGGCCGCGACGGTCATCGGCGACGTGCTCTATTACCTCGCCGACGCCGACAACGCCGGGATGTCCGTCCGCCGCGTCACGCTGCGCTGACGAGAGACGGCCGCCGCCTCACGCGCCGGTCATCGCCTTACGTGCTGCGCGCTGCCTCGCGCGCCGCGCGCCGCGCGCCGCACCTCTGCCGCGCTCCAACCGCGCTCGCGCAGCACCCGCACACCGGTATCCCCATCCGACTTGCTCAGCTTCTGAGACGACGACTTCATGATCAGCGGATGGTGCAGGAACACCGGCATGCGCTCGCGTCCGAGCAGCCGGGCGATGCGCAGCTGCCGCCCCGTCGACGCCAGCAGGTCCATGCCACGGACGACCAGGTCCACGCCCTGATCGGCATCGTCCACCGCCACGGCAAACTGATAGGTCCAGTTGCCATGACGATCGCGCACCAGCAGGTCGCCGCATTGCCGCGCCGGCTGCTGCGCCTGCGTTCCCAGCCGGGCATCGTCGAACTCCTCGGCCCCGGGGTCCATGCGCAGACGCCAGCCGACGCCGGGCAGGAGCGGAAGGTGGCGGTCGCGGCAGATGCCCGGGTAGAAGAGCTCGCCGCCAGCGTCCTGGGTCAGGCGGCTTCGCGGGCAGTCGCAGCCGTAGACGAGCCCTTGGTCAGCGAGCGCCCGCAGCGCGGACTCGTAGACCGGCTGTCGATCCGACTGCCGGCCATCGCAGCGACCCACGCGGAATGCGCGGGTCGGATGGATGTCGGCCTCGAAGTCGAGCCAGTCGAGGTCGTCGAGGATCCCGTTCTCGAATTCGGGGCGGACCCGGCCGCGATCGTGGTCTTCGATCCGCAGCAGCACCCGCCCGCCGAGCGCGGCCGCGAGGCCCCAGACGTACTCGGCGTTGAGGACGTGGCCGAGGTGGAGCCAGCCGGTCGGGGCGGGGGCGAACCGGGTCAGAGGCTTCGGCGGCAGGCGCGCGGCCAGCCGGCTCAGGTCGATGCCGGTCAGCACACGGGGCCTACGGCTTCTTGACGATCTCGCTGCCGCTCACGGGAATGCCGCAGACGGTGCCGGCGTAGGTCACCTTGATGCCACCGCCGGCCTCCTCCGTGGCCTTGCCGGCCGGGAACGAGAACGGACAGTTGGTGCCCCCCTGGCCGACCAGGCCCTGCGCGCTCCAGTCGAGCGCCGAGCCGTTGACTTTCCCGGTCCCGGTGCCGGTGACCTGGATGCTCCCCGCGCACGTTCCCGCGAAAGTGACGTTGGCCGAGGTGGCGCTGACGGGCGTGACGGTGTACTTCAGGTTCCCGCACCCGGTCGCCGGCGCCGCGGCGCTGGTCGACGCCCACGTACCGGCGAAGGCGTCGAGCGACGCAGCCGTCGGGCTCGGCGAGGTCGGATTCTTGCCGGTGAGTTTGTCGAGCGCGTTGCAGGCCATGCTGGCGACGCAGACCGCCGCCATCAGTCCGAGCAGAACAGGATTCTTCCCCATATCCTGTCTATCGGCGCGGCCCCCGGGTCCCTGTAGCCGTGCCGCGGGGTTCCCTGCAGGAGGCCCCGATCTGATCCACAATCGCAGTCGGCGGGGCACCGGTCCGCCCCTCGTGAAGGAGCGCGTCGTGCAGCTCGAAGGCGTCTATTCCGTTCTTCCCACACCGTTTCTGGCCAGCGGCGACATCGACGAGGCGAGCCTCCGCCGCGTCGTCGACCTCTTCATCGCCGCCGGGGTCAACGGCGTCACCGCGCTCGGGGTCACCGGCGAGGTCGCCCGGCTGGACGACGGCGAGCGGCGGCGGGTGCTCGAAATCGTGGTGTCGCAGGCGGCCGGACGGATCGGCGTCGTCGCCGGCACCTCCGCGGACGGCACCCGTCTCGCTATCGGCCACAGCCGGCACGCGCGCGAGGCGGGCGCGACCGCGGTGATGGTCAGCCCGCCGCGGCTGCCCAAGCTCAACTCGGACGCGGTGGTGCGGCACTATGCCGCGCTGGCCGATGCCGTGGACATCGAGATCGTCGTCCAGGACTTTCCGCCGATTTCCGGCTTCACCATGGAGTCGGCGCTGCTGGCGCGGATTGCCCGCGAGATTCCCCGCGCCCGCACCATCAAGCTCGAGGATCCGCCGACGCCGTTCAAGACCTCGCGCATTCTCGAGGCCTGCGGCGAGGTGCCGGTGCGCATCTTCGGCGGTCTCGGCGGGGTCTTCCTCCTCGAGGAGCTGCTGGCCGGCGCCAACGGGGCGATGACCGGCTTCGCCTATCCGGAGATCCTTGTCGCCATCGTGTCGCTCTACCGGGCGGGGCGGATAGACGAGGCGGCGGACTACTTCTACCGCGCGGTGCCGCTGATGCGCTTCGAGTTCCAGGAGGGGATCGGCATGGCGATCCGCAAGGAAGTGCTGCACCGCCGCGGCGCCCTCGCTTCGGCCACGACCCGGCCTCCTGCCGCGGCGCTCGATCGATCAACGCGTGAAGCGCTTGACCGGATGCTGGCGTGGAGCGAGCCACTGCTCGGCGGCGCCGCATCCCGCACTGGCCGCAATGCCGCCGCCGGAGCGACCCCCTCGACATCACCCGAGAGCTGACACCGATGGATCTGCATCTTCAGAACAAAGTGGCGCTGGTGGCAGGCGCCAGCAAAGGTCTTGGTTACGCGACCGCGCACGCGCTCGCGCGCGAAGGCGCCAGCGTTTCGATCGCATCCCGCGACGAGGCCTCGATTCGCGCCGCCGGCGAGAGCATCGAACGCGAAACAGGCGCCCGTGTCCTGACCTTCGCCGTCGATGTCAGGTCCGCGGACGCCATCGACCGCTGGGTGAAGGAGACCGAGAGCACGCTCGGCGGCATCGACGCGCTGATGACCAACTCCGGCGGTCCGCCGGCCGGCTTGGCGCTGTCGTTCGACGATGCCGCGTGGCAGGATGCGGCGGAGCTGCTGCTGTTCAGCGCGCTGCGGATGGTGCGGGCGGCAGTGCCGTCGATGCAGCGGCGCGGCGGCGGCGCCATCATCATGTCGACCTCGTCTTCCGTGAAGGAGCCGATCCAGAACCTCGGTCTGTCGACCGTACTGCGGGCGTCGGTGTCCGCGCTGGCGAAGACCCTCGCGATCGAGCTGGCCGGATCGCGCATCCGCGTCAATCAAATCATCCCCGGGCGGATCGACACCGACCGCGTCCGCCACCTGGACGAGGTCAACGCGAAGAAGTGGAATGTCTCAGTGGCCGACGCCAAGAAGAAGTCGATGGCGTCCATTCCCATGGGACGGTATGGCGAAGGCGACGAGTTCGGGCGCGTCGCCGCGTTTCTCCTCTCCGACGCCGCCGCCTACATGACCGGCGCCACGGTGCAGGTCGACGGCGGGGCGATTCACAGCGTGCTCTGACGTGTCGCTGCTCCGCCGCGCCCTGCTCGCCGGCTCGACCAGTCCGTGGCTGCGCGACCGCGCCACCCGGACAGCGTTCGTGCGCCGCGCCGTGTCGAAGTTCATGCCGGGGGAGCAGATGGAGGATGCGCTGCGCGCCGCCGCCGAGCTCGAGGGCCGCGGCATCACCTCCATCCTGACGCGGCTCGGCGAGAACCTCGATACCGTGGCGGCCTTCGAGGAGGTCACCGCCCACTATCTCGACCTCCTCGATCGCATTGCCGCCGCCGGGCTGCGCGCGCAGATCTCGGTCAAGCCGACGCAGCTTGGCCTCGATCTCGATCCCGATCTCTGCGAGCGCAACCTGGTCCGCCTGATCGATCGCGCCGTGGCGCGGCAGAACTTCGTGTGGATCGACATGGAAAGCTCGCCGTATGTCGACCGCACGATCGCGCTCTACCGGAAGATGCGCGAGCGGACCTCGCTGGTCGGCGTCGCGCTCCAGGCGTATCTCTATCGCACCGCCGCCGACGTCGAGTCGCTGGCGCCGCTCGGGGCGGCGATCCGGATCGTGAAAGGGGCCTACCTCGAGCCCGCGGACATCGCCTATCCCCGGAAGGCCGACGTCGACGCCAACTTCTTCCGCCTCTGCATCCGGCTGCTCGCCGAGGACGCCCGCCGCGACGGGGCGCTGCTGCACATCGCCACGCACGACACGGCGCTGGCGGATCGGTTGTCGGCGTGGATTGCCGCGCACGCCGTCGCTGCGCCCAGCTACGAGTTCGCCATGCTCTACGGCATCCAGCGCGGCCAGCAGGAGCGGCTGGCCGCGGCTGGCACCCGGCTGCGCGTGCTCATCAGCTACGGCGAGCACTGGTTCCCCTGGTACATGCGTCGGCTGGCGGAGCGGCCGGCCAACATCTGGTTCGTCGTCAGGACGATGTTCGGGTAGAGTGCGGGGACGAACAGGAGAACGCCATGAAGATGCCACACCGGTTGGGGACGTTGCTCGCGGCCACGATGCTGGCGGTTGCCGCCGGGGCCGTGCTCGTACAAACCAGTCCGGCGCAGCCTGCCGCGGCACGCGTGCAGGTCGATGCCGACGATCTCGGAGGCGTGGTGACCGGCCCCAAGGGGCCCGAAGCGGGCGTCTGGGTGATTGCCGAGACCACCGAGTTGCCGACGAAGTTCGTGCGGATTGTCGTGACCGACGACCAGGGACGCTTCCTGGTGCCCGATCTGCCCAAGGCGAACTACTCGGTGTGGGTGCGCGGCTACGGCCTGGTGGATTCCGCCAAGGTGACCGCCGCACCGGGCAAAGTGCTGGAACTGACGGCGGTGCCGGCGCCGAACCCGAAGGCCGCGGCGCAGTACTACCCGGCCGGCTACTGGTACTCGCTGCTGCAGGTGCCGGCCAAAAGCGAGTTTCCCGGCACCGGGCCGTCGGGCAACGGCATCTCGCCGAACCTCAAGACCCAGGCGGAGTGGGTGCGCCACATCAAGTCGGGCGCGTGCCTGTCGTGTCATCAGATGGGCAGCAAGGGCACGCGTGAACTGCTGCCGGCGCTCGGGCACTTCGATTCGTCGGTGGACGCCTGGCAGCGCCGCCTCCAGTCGGGACAGGCCGGATCGCAGATGCTGAGCGCGCTCAATCAGCTGGGGGCCAAGCGCGCGCTGACGCTGTTCGCGGACTGGACCGACCGGATTGCCGCCGGCGAGGTGCCGCCGGCGCCGCCGCGGCCCCAGGGCATCGAGCGCAACGTCGTCATCACCGAATGGGACTGGGCGCATCCCAAGGCCTACCTCCACGATCAGGTCTCCACCGATCGCCGCAATCCGACGCTCAACCCCAACGGCCTGATCTACGGCGCGCTCGAGCTCAGCGCCGATTACCTGCCGGTGCTCGACCCGGTCAACAACCGCACCAGCCAGGTGGAGCTGACCGTCCGCGATCCCACGACCCAGCCGGCGCAGGGGCCGATGATGCTCCAGCCCTCTCCCTACTGGGATCGGGACGTGCTCTGGGACAGCAAGAACAACGTCCACAACCCGATGTTCGACGAGAAGGGCAGGGTGTGG
>JBDTOB010000014.1:0-19351 GCA_039933435.1 Acidobacteriota bacterium
GCGCGCTGAACGTGATGACGAAGGACGGAGGCATGATCGCCCGGTCCTTCGACGCAAACTGCGGCACGCCCAGGGCCGAGGCGATGATGGCCGACAGCATCACGGCGGCGAATTCCAGCGTCCGTAGGAGCTGCGCCCCGCCGGTGACGTGAACTGCGGCCACCCCGCCGGCGAGAAGAAGTCCGACCGCCACGACGCGCGCACGCGGGGTAATCGCGCTCATTCGGCCGCCCGCGACAGATCTGTCCAAAGTGCCACACCCTGAGCGCAGCAAGCATGCCTCCAACCATGCCATTCTCTAAATGCTTGCCGCATATACGGTTACGCGGACGCTTGGGAGGCTAGCCGGCTGGTAGATGTGCCATATCGGCACAGGTTGCGCCCAAACCGTTCGCGGGCCTGGCCCCTCGGTTACACTGAGGCTAAATTGGAAGGCCGGGAGGCTTCAGATGACACGAGTAGTCCTGCTGCTGGGAACGCTGGCGATCGCGCCCTGGGCGTCCGCACAACAACCGGCGCCGCCGCCCGCCGGGCCGCCGGCCGGGCCGCAGCGCGGGGGCCAGCCCCAGGTGGCGCCGATCGAGGTGCCCTGGAACGACGCCATCCCGCCGGGCACACCTGACCACGCCGCCCGCGCCCTCAAGGACTCCTCGCGCCACGGCGAGTGGGTGGACATCAGGATGAAGGACGGCACCGCGCTCAAGTCGTGGGTCGTCTACCCCGAACGGCGCGACAAGGCCGGCGTCGTCCTGGTGATTCACGACATCTTCGGCATGCGCGACCTGCCGCGCGCGGTCGGCGATCAGCTCGCGCAGGACGGCTTCATCGCCATCGTCCCCGACTTCCTCTCCGGGAAGGGGCCGGACGGCGGCGGATCGGCGGCGCTCGGCAGCGGCGTCAATCAGGCGATCATGTCGCTGGCCCCGGCTGACGTCGTCGCGCGGCTCGACGCCGCGATGCAGTACGGCAAGAACCTGCCGGCGTCGAACGGCAAGACCGCGGTGCTCGGGTTCTGCTGGGGCGGGGCGCGCAGCTTTGCGTATGCCGCGGCGCAGCCGGCGCTCGACGCCGCGGTGGTCTTTTACGGCGATGCCCCCGGCGCTTCCGCTGCCGGCGCGACCGCCGACACCGTCGCGACCGAGCTCGCCAATATCAAGGCGCCGGTACTCGGGCTCTACGCCGGCAACGACGCGCGCATCGGCGCCACGCTGGGTGTGACCCAGGCAGCGATGAAGCAGCTCGGCAAGGCCTACGAGGTCCACACCTACGAGGGCGCGGGGCACGGCTTCATGGGCGCGCAGGCGGGCGCCGGCGGCGCCAATCTCAAGGCCTCGCAGGAATCCTGGCCGCTCGTCCTCGAGTTTTTGAAAAAGCAGCTCGGCAACCGCTGACACGATTTCCCTGAGGCCTGCCATGCCGCCACCCGGATTCGACAAGCTGAAGCACATCGTCGTGTTGATGATGGAGAACCGGTCGTTCGACCACATGCTGGGCGCGCTCAAGGCCGTGGACGCGCGCATCGAGGGGCTCACCGGCAACGAGTTCAACCTCGATACGAACGGAAAGGAAGCGCCGGTCAAGGCGCAGGCCGCCTTTCAGGGTCAGCTCGACCCCGATCCGGACCACCACTTCCCCGGGGTGGACCTGCAGATCTTCGACGGCAGCATGGCGCCGGATCGTATTCCGACGATGGGCGGGTTCGTGAAGAGCTATTTCGCCGAGCGCCGCGACGTCAGACATTCGCGGCTGATCATGAATTACTTCACGCCGGAGAAGCTGCCGGTCCTCACCACCCTGGCGCTCGAGTTCGCGGTCTTCAACGGCTGGTTCTCCTCGATTCCCGGGCCGACGCTCTGCAACCGCGCCTTCGCGCACTACGGCACCTCCTTCGGCCACGTCGGGATGAACGTCTTCTATCCCAACACCGCCATCAAGAGCATCTACCAGCGGCTCGACGCGGCCGGCAAGACGGCGAAGATCTATTACTTCGATACCAAGAGCTCGACGATGGAGGTGGTGAACCTGCTGCAGCATCAGCCGCAGTTCTTCGGAATTCACGAGCAGTTCCTCGCCGACTGCAAGGCCGGGCAGCTCCCCGACTACTCCTTCATCGAGCCGAACTACAGCGACCACGACGGCGATGCCGGGGCGCTGCTGGCATCCGATCAGCATCCCGATCACGACGTCCGCGAAGGCGAGCGGCTGATCGCGTCGGTCTACAACGCCATCAAGGGCAACGCCAGCCTGTGGGAGTCCACCGCGCTGCTCATCACCTACGACGAGCATGGCGGCATCTACGATCACGTCGGACCGCCGGCGTGTACGCCGGACGGCTTCGTGTCGCAGCCCGCCGACACCGGCACCGGCAAGCCCTTCATGTTCGATCGGCTGGGCGTCCGCGTCCCCGCCATCCTGGTGTCCCCCTGGATTCCCAAAGGAACGGTGGTGCCGGGCGCGGGCGCGCCGGGAGAGCGGAACTTCGAGCACGCCTCGATTCCCGCGACCGTGACCAGCCTGTTCCTCGGCAACTACGACGAGCGGACCGCGCGCGAGAAACAGGCGCAGACGTTCCTGGACCTGCTGACCCTGAACCAGATGCGGGTCGATGCGCCGGACTTCGTCCTGGCGTGAGGTGTGCCATGGCTGTCATCAAGGTCCCGAAGACGCCGAAGCGGGCGTTCGACAAGAACCGCCGGCCGTCGGCGCTGTTGCTCGACCAGATTGCCCACCTGGAGTGGGCGGCGCTGCCGGCGTCTCAGCGCAAGCCGCACCAGCTGCCAAAGCGGAAAGTGAAGACCGAGGCGCAGGCCGCCGAGCGCGTCGGCCAGCTGACGGCGCTGGTGCTGGAGGCGAAAGCCGCGGAAGCGGTCGAACTTCCGGTGGGCGCTCCGCCGGTCGTGACGCCCGTCACGCTGCCGCCGCTGCCGCGGGTTCCGCCCGCGACGCGACCCACGAAGCGCCGAAGGAAACCCCGGACCAAGGCGGCGAAGCGCCGGGCCCGGCGATGACCCGCACGATTCGCGCCGCCGCCTGGCTGACGATGGTGCTGTCGGCCGCGCCGGCTCTCGCGCAGGAGACCCAGTTCGAAGCCGATCTGCGGCGCGAGCGCGAGCACATCGCCGCCAGTTGCGGCGCCTTCGACATCAAGACCATCGGCGGCTGCGTCTATACCCTGGCGACGGCCAGCCCCTTCCACGTGGCGCTCGGCAGCCTGGCGCCGCAGAACGGCTTTGCCTTCGGGCTGGCGTTCGCGGAGCACTACACCCCGAACGAGGCCTGGCGTCTGTCCTGGAATGCGGATGCGGTGGCGGCTCCCTCCGGAGCGTGGCGCAGCGGCGTCTATATGAAGGTGATCCACACCCCGGCCACCGCCGGTATCGCGGTACGACCGGCGGGGTCTCCGGCGCCGGTGGTCAGCATCGGCCCGCGGGAATTTCCAGTGCTCGACATCGTCGCGCAAACCATCTCGCTTGGCACCGTCAGCTACTTCGGCCCGCCCGACAGCAGCAGCCAGGCGGGACGCGCGATCTACGGCGAGCGGCAGAGCATCGTCGGCGCCTCGGCGGCGTACCCGATCGGCGGTGCGGGGCGGTTCGCTGCCCTGCGTCCGGCGTTGATTGGCGGCGTGCACGGGCGGTTCGTGAATATCCGATCCGCCTCGGATTCATCCGTCCCGTCGCTCGAACAGATCTACGACGAACAGGCGGCTCCCGGGCTCACCGACCAGCGCGCGTTTCTGGAGCTGCGCGAGGGCATCCGCTTCAAGCCGTCGGCGTTGAACGGCCGGCTGCGCTTCAACTACCTGGTGTCGGCGCAGCAGTTCAGGACCAGCCGCGAGACCCACGCCTCGTTCAACCGCTGGAGCCTCGATCTGCAGCACGAGATTCCCCTCTACCGGGGCGTGTCGTCGACCGGACCGCGGGCATTCAACGGACCGGATGACTGCGCGCAGACGACGGGTTCGCCGGCGTGCCCGCCGGTGCAGTGGTCGCGGAACCGGCAGGGGACGATCGCGCTCCGGGTGCTGCTCGACGCCTCGACCACCAGCGAGGGCAACCAGGTGCCCTTCTACTTCCAGCCGACGCTCGGAGGATCCGACCTGAACGGCGAGCGTCTGCTGGCGAGCTACGAAGACTACCGGTTCCGGGGACCCGACCGCCTCGCGTTACAGGAGAGCGTCGAGCACGTCTTGTGGGGGCCGATCGGCCTCTATCTGCTCGCGGAACAGGGGCGGGTGGCGAACCGCGCCGGCGATCTCGGCTTCAGCGGCATGGCGTCGAGCACGACCGTTGGCGTGACGCTGCGGGCGGGCGGCTTCCCGATGGTGAACCTGTCATTTTCCTGGGGCGGCGAGGGGCACCACATCATCGGTGCCATGAACACCGGCCTGCTCGGGGGCTCGTCACGGCCGAGCCTGTACTGACGGCCGGCAGGCCTCGAACCTAATTCTGCGACTCGTTCTCTTGCGCCGGCCGCTTCAAGGGAACCCCGGGCGCGTAGCCGGCGTTGGGCGTCATCATCTGTGCGCCGATGCCGCGCCGCCAGGCGCCCAGCGCCCGCCGCATCTCCCCCGCCTTCTTCACCATCGTCCCGGCCAGGTCGTGCTGTTCGCCGATGTCGTTCTGCAGATCGTAGAGCTCGACGCGGTTGTCTTCGTAGAACTCGATCAGCTTGTAGCGTCCCGCCCGCATTGCCGCGCCCGGCTTGCCGCCCTGGTTGCTGTAGTGCGGGTAATGCCAGAAGAGCGCCTCGCGGTGGAGGGATCCTGTGCCAGTCAGCAGCGGCAGCAGGCTGACGCCGTCTTCACCGGTGCGGTTACTGACCGCGGCGGCGGCGAGCGCCGTAGCGAACAGGTCGGCGCTGTAGACCGGCGTGCGATCGATCGCGCCGGCGCGGATGCGCCCGGGCCAGCAGACGATCAGCGGCACGCGCAGTCCCCCTTCATAGAGGTAGCCCTTGCCGTCGCGGAGCGGGCCGTTCACGGTCGCCGGCGTGTCCGGCCCCTCTTTGACCGACAGGCCGCCGTTGTCGGAGGTAAAGATGAAGAGGGTGTCGCGGCTCAGGCCGGCGTCTTCGATCTTCTTCACGATCCGGCCGACGCTGTCGTCCACGCTCTCCACCATGGCGGCGTAGATCGGGTTGCGCAGGCCTGGCGCATTCCCTTGACCCCGGTATTTCTCGACCACATCGGCTTTGGCCTTCATCGGGATGTGGACCGAGTAGTGGGCGAGATAGAGAAAGAACGGACGGCTGCGGTTCTGGTCGATGAAGCGCTCGGCCTCCGTGGTCAGGCGGTCCGGCAGATACTGTCCGTCCGGCGCCTCTTCGAGCCCGGGCATGACCCGCCCGCCGGCCCGGAACGGCGAGAAATAGCTCAAGGGCGAGCCTGTCTGATCGCCGGCGACGTTGAGATCGAACCCCTGCCGCTCAGGCTCGAAGCCGGCGCCTCCGAGGTGCCACTTGCCGATGTGCGCGGTCGCGTATCCCGCGCTTCGCAGCGCTTCGGCGATGGTGGTCTCGCCGAGTGGAAGTTCCTGCCGGATCTGCGGGCGACTGAGCTTCTGCGCCGGCATGTCGGGGCGGCCCGGCAGCCAGTCGGTGAGGTGCAGCCGCGCCGGATGGCGGCCGGTCAGCAGCGCGGCGCGGGTCGGAGAACAGACCGGCGCCGCCGCATAGGCGTCGGTGAAGCGCATGCCCCGGGCCGCGAGCCTGTCGATATTGGGCGTGCGATGAAAGGTGTTCCCGTAGACGCCACTGTCGGCCCACCCGTAGTCGTCCACGAGCACCAGCACGATGTTCGGCTTGCGCGCCACAGACTGACCGAAGAGATCGCCCGCGGCAAGCAGTAATGCCGCGAGGAAGACGAGGAGTCTCCGGTGAGAATTGGCCATGCGCTGTTGTACAGCAGTTTGCCTCAGTGCGGACTATCGAGACGCCTGATGGGCGCGGATCAACAATCCGGTGGCTGCCTCGACCAGCCGCTCGCCTGAACCCGGCGCCAGGCGCGAACTGATGGGTTCGTAGGCGCCTTCGACGTAGGCCTTGCGGTTGGGAATGTAGCCGATGCTGGCGTTGGCCAGCCCCACTACGATCGTGAAGCGGAACGGCGAGGCCTGCTTGATCGCCATGCCCAGCTCGGTGAACACTTCGCCGGGCAGCGCCACCCATGCCAGGTCGTCGCCGAGCGCAATCACCTGGACTTCTCCGTCGAGCGGACGGCCCTGGCGGGCGTCGACCTCGAGAATCTTCTGCGCCTTGACCAGATCCATGAACGGCGCCGCGTCTTTGGTGCCGTAAGAGGCGGCGGTTTTCTGCGCCCAGGCGACGTCCCCCGGCTGCACCTCGGCCAGCGCCAGCGGAACACGCTCCGTCCCGAAGCGAAGGCCGGAGCCGACCGGTATCAATTTTTTCAAGGCCTTGAGGACGTCTCCCGCGAGGATGGTGCCGATCCGCGCCGCTTCCTCCAGGCTGGTCTGCTTCTCCGGCGACGAGACGTCCACGTGGTTGACGTTGCCGGCTGCCCCGATGGCGAACAGCGTCACCAGGTCTGGCGTCCGGGCGGCGGCGAGCAGCTTCGACAGGGTGTAGGCGAAGTCCGCGGAGAACTGCGTTCCGCCGGTGGTGTCGAGGTGCATCGCATGGCTGACGTAGAGCGCGCGCAGGCGATCGGCCGTGTCGCTGACGGCCACGACCGCAACGTCGGGGTCGATCGGCCCCGCGGGCCGGACGACGTTGGGGTTGTTCTTGCCGGGGTTCCAGCCGACGCTGCCGTCCTTGAGGTAGTAGCGGCGGTTGAACGCCAGCGCAGTCTCCTGGCCGATCGCCGCCGAGACGCGCCCCGGCGCCGCCGCGGCGCTGGCCCGCTCGATGCTCTCGGCGATCATCCCCGGCAGGTCAGCGGTATATGTGTCGGCAATCCGGCGCATCTCACCCGTGAAGCCGCCGCGGAAGCCGCCGCCGGAGAGGTCTGGCCCGGTGTGCGTATGGGTCGCGCTGATCATGATGTGATCGGCGGGAATCCCGGTCCGCTGAAAGGCGAGCGCGCGCGCCTGCTCGACGATCGCCGCCGGCACACCCACGAGATCGCAGGCCACCACCGCGGCGCGGCTTTCCCCATCGTCCAGGACGATCGCCTTGGCGAACAAATCGTCGTGCACGCCGTCCGCGGCGCGGGGGTAGTAGTAGCCGGCCATCGGTGCGCCAACAGGGGGCGTGATCCGGACTGCGGCGGCGCCGACGTTCAGCTCGCCGGCGCCGGCCAGGCCGGCCGGGAGAAGCAGACAGCACGCCGCCAGCCACACGTGAGGCTTCATCATCATTTCGTGGTCCCCAGACTCTTGAGATACGCCAGCAGATCGGACATGCCCTGGAGCGTGATGCCGGCTTCCAGCCCCTCAGGCATCGGCGAGAGCGTCAGCGCCCGGAGACGCAGGATGCTGGCGCGCAGCACCGTGTCTTCGCCGCCGCCGGCGCGGCGGACGGTCACGGCGCTGTCGGTGCGGTGCGCGATGATGCCGGTGATCGAGCGACCGTCCACCGTTTCAATCAGGTATGGCTCGTAGCCGGCGACGATGCTGGCGTTGGGATCGACGATCTGCAGCAACAGGTTCTCGCGGTCGCGGCTGGCGACGCCGGCCAGGTCGGGTCCCACCTCGAATCCGGTCTGTCCCAGCCGATGGCACTGGCTGCAGGTCGCCACGTAGATCTCGCGGCCATGTTGAGCATTGCCGGTCAGTTGCAGCGCGCCGCGGTATTTCTCGAAGACCGCCGTGCGATCGCCGTCCGGGGCGCCGGGCAGCAGCGCCTGCGCGCGGCGGCGGATGTCAGGGTCGGGATAGGTGCGCAGCTGGGCGCTGCGGGCCCGCGGCAGCGACGCCGCCTGGAGAGTCCCTGTTTCGATGGCATCGAGCAGCGCGATCACCCGCTGCCGCGATCCGAAGAATCCGCCAACCACCAACTCGCGGACCGGGCCGGAGTACTCGGGCCATCTTTTCAGCAGGATGGCGGTGGCGCCGCCGTCCCGCCGGCTGAGCAGCGTCGCCGCCGCGGCCCGCTGCACCGCTTCAGGCTGCTGCGGCGACAGCAGCGCGTCGAGCGCCGGCAGCGGCGCCGTCGTCGGATCGAGGCCGAGCAGGCCGGCGGCATCAGCGCGGGCCTCCGGCGTCGCGGACGCCTGCAGCGCCTGGCGCGACGCGGACGTCAGCAATCGCCGCAGCGCCGGCGACTCCGACAGGGTCAGCGATCGTGAGAGGTCCAGCGCCGACCGGCGGCGCTCGGCGGAGCCGGTCTGCAGCAGGGCGAGGAGCTGATTCTGCACCGGCGGCGCCAGCAGCACGGCTTCGGCCCCGTGGCGCAGGCCCGCCGCCACGCCGTCCAGACCGGCCCGTTGCCACCAGTCCGGCGCTGTTGCACGCGCCTGCCCCGCCGTGTGGAGCACCGCCTCGATGCCGGCGGCATCCCGCCGCGACCCGATCACCGACGCCACCCGCCGCAGGAGCTCTTCCCGGCCGGCGCTGCGGGTGGCCGTGAACTCCGGGCCGGCGGTGAGCCGCGTCCACCAGCCGCGCCCGGTCTCCGAGGGGCCGGTCAGCACCGCCGTCTGAAACCACGGATCCTCGATGTGGCCCAGCGCGAGGCGTTCGAGGACGTCGAGGACGTCGCGTCCAGGCGCCGGTACCTGGGCGAGCGTGCACGCCAGCTGGAACTGGACGCGGTCGGACGGGTCGGCGTCCAGCCGCAGCAGCCGGGCGACGACCCCGGCGTCGGAGAGATGGCGCTCGGCCAGGCGCACCGCATGCTCCCGTATCCCGGGATGCCCGTCGTCGAGCGCCGCCAGCACGGTCACCATGTCGAGCGCACCCAGGCCGTCGAGCGTCCAGAGCGCGTGCAGGCGCGCGAGCGCCGCCGGGCCGGCCTTGCCGACCATCGCCTGCAGCACCGGCACGACCGATCGATCCTGGCGATCGACGAGCAGCCGCTGGGCCATCGTGCGCCGCCAGAGGTTGGCGTTGCCGAGCTCGGCGACGAGCTGGGACGACGTCGCGTCCCCCAGTCGGACAGGCGCTGCCGCGGGGCGCGAGCCGCCATAGACGATCCGATAGATACGACCCAGGCCGTTGCCGGCGGTGAGGTCCGCCGGCTTCAACAGGTCCGGTGGCAGCCACTCCGGATGCTCGACCAGCTTGCGATAGAAGTCGGCCACGTACATCGCGCCATCGGGCCCAGTGGTGGTGAAGACCGGCCTGAACCAGCTGTCGGTGGACGCCAGGAACTCATGGTTCTCGACCGCCCGGCTCGCGGTGAACGTCGCCCCGGCGGCCGTCAGCCGGTCGGCGTGCACCAGGTTGTGCACCGGGTCGCACATGAACACCGATCCCTGGTATCCCGGCGGGAAGGTTCCCCCTTCGGCGACCGAGATCCCGCACGCCGACGTGAAATGGCCGATCTCCGATTCGTGGATGTTCATCGGCTGCCGGGTGATCGAGAACACCGGCGCCGCGTTGCCGTGATCGGAAATCGACTGCATCGGCGAGCGCACCGCCAGCGACGGATTGGCGGAGGCGTAGCGCTGCGGCATGACGACGTGGCGGATGTGATCGTTGTTCCAGACCGTGAAGCGGTCCCCCCAGGCGTCGAAGGCATTGCCGAACTGGCCGGTGCCCGCGACCGCCTCGAGCCCGGCCGGATCCATCCGGAACCGCAGGTCGGTCCCCTTGGCCAGCGCGTCCACCGGCGGGACGTCAGGATGGTCGGGAAAGCGAATCGGCGAGCCGCGGTCGCCGAACTCCTTGGCATAGCGCTGCGGCCGCAGCACGCGCGGGTAGGAGACGTAGATCCAGTTGTCGAGGCCGTAGAGGAGGCCGTTGACGCGCAGCTGCGGGTTGGTCACGGCAAAGCCGGTCAG
This sequence comes from Acidobacteriota bacterium, assembly GCA_039933435.1. Taxonomy (GTDB): domain Bacteria; phylum Acidobacteriota; class Vicinamibacteria; order Vicinamibacterales; family 2-12-FULL-66-21; genus JALZOC01. Next base: position 9,905 of record JBDTOB010000014.1, read on the forward strand.
GACGACGCGGCGGGTGTCGGCGCGGTTGTCGCCGTCGGTGTCGGTCAGGTAGAAGATGTCGGGTGCAGCGGTGACGAGGACGCCGCCTTTGACCGGCAGGACGCCGGTCGAAAAATGGAAGCCGTCGGCGAAGATCGTCGACGTCTCGAACCGGCCGTCGCCGTCGCGATCCTCGAGCAGCTTGATGCGGCCGTTCGCCTGGCCGAGGGGATAGTCGGGCAGTTCGACCACGAACAGGCGCCCGCGCTCGTCGAACGCCATGGCGATCGGGTCCTGGACCTGGGGCTCGGCGGCCGCAACCTCGATACGGAAGCCGGCGGGCAGCTGGAAGGTGTCGAGCGCTGCCCTGGAATCGTAGGGCGGCGGCTCGCGCCGGTGGCATGCCGGAGCGGCGACGATCCCCAGCACCAGCAACCCCGCGATCGCCGGCGCCCAGACGGAAGCGGGGCGTTCATCCCGCAGGAGGAATGGGATCACCGATTCAGTTCTCCCCGGCCCGCGACTTCACGGGGCGTCAGGGCTTGAGCGCCGACGTCCAGTTGAGCACCACCGCCGCCGGTCTCTCGAACTCGCGCGCAATCGGGGTGAGCACGAGAAAGCGCTGACCGTCCGCGCTCGGGCGGTAGTGCCCGCGCGCCTGGACCGTGGCGAACCGTGCCTGGAACAGCTGCACCGGGTTCCCGGCCGTGAGGGTCGTGCCGGTCTCGATGGACACCGCCATCATCCGCGAGCCCGCACGGTAAAACAACTCGCGGCCGTCGCCGCGCCAGAACGGCTCGGTGCCGCCGTCGGTCGAGATCTGCCACTTGTTGTGCGCCTCGGGAAAATCCTGCGCGTAGATCTCCTGGCGGCCGGACTCGTTGGACTGGTAGGCGATGTATTTGCCGTCCGGTGAGAACGTCGCCCACAACTCCACGAATGAGGTCTTGACGACCGGGAATGGCTTCCGAGCGCCGGTCAAGGGCATCGCCCAGATGTCCCAGCCCGAGCCGGCGGGACGGCTCGCAAACAGGATGTAGCGCCCATCGCGCGACCAGTCCGACACGTATTTCTCGTCCGCATTCACCAGCAGCGGTTCGGCGTCCCTGGTGCCGGAAACATCCTTCACGAACAGATCGCCCCGTCCCTTGACGCGCGAGGTAAAGACGATGCGGCGGCCGTCCGGCGACCATTGCGCATCAATCTCGAGGGCCGGATCGAACGTGAAGCGCGAGGAGACGCCGCGAGCCAGATCGCGGATCCAGATGTCGGCGCGGTTGCCGCCATTTGAGCTGACGTCGTAAGCCAGGCGGGCGCCATCGGGCGACAGCGCGGCGTCGCCGTAATCGGCCGAGCCGTCGAGCGCGGGCGTCTCGATGCCGCGGCGATCCACCCACACCAGCCGCGAGCCTGGCTGCTCGCCGCCGCGAAACACGAGGACGCCGTTGTGCGACACCGAGAACGAGGCCAGCCCGAGCGCGCCCGGCACCAGGTCTTCCCCCACCGGCAGCGGCTCCCCCTCGACGGTGAGCGATCGCGCATTGAACTTCTGCGCCACCAGCGTCCGCTCGCGAACGAACAGCAGGTAGCCGGGCTCGGCATACTGCACCCGGCTCGTCGTCTTGAACAGCGTCTTGACGCTGGTCGAGTCGAGGTCGCCGACCTTCAGCGTCATCCCGGTGGACGAGTCTTCGTCCACGGTATAGAGAAAATGCCGCCCGTCCGGCAGGAACTCGGGCCAGCCCGCGCCCGGGGTGCCTTCCTTTTTGCCGTTCTCGAGCACCACCGGCTCGGCGATGCCGCCGGCCGCGGAGACGCGGCGGAGCGGATCGGTGACCAGGCCGTCGAACAGGATCACGCCGGCGGGGCTCCACGATCCATCCCCGCCACTGGTCACGTCACAGATCGTCTGGGCCGGACCGCCGGCGATGTCCACCTTCTTCAGCTTGCTGCCGGCGATGAAGCCCAGCGAGCGGCTGTCGGGTGACCAGAACGGACGGTAGACGCCCTCGGTGCCGGGCACCGGACGGGCCTCGAGCGAATCGAGCGGGCGGATCCAGATCATGCTGCCGCCATCGACGTCGCCGGCAAACGCGATCGTCCGGCCGTCGGGCGAGACCACCGGCGGCGACGGATTCTGGACGTTTGGCGGCGTCGGCAGCGGAAACCGGACCACCGCGGCGGGCTCGGGCGCCCGCCCGGCCCAGGCCGCGGCGAACCCGAGCGCCGCCAGCGCGGCGGCGCCGAATGCGCCCCACGCCAGCCCCTCGCGGACGCGGCGGCGGCCGCTGACGATCGACGGCAGGCCGACCGTGGATCCGCCCCTGGAGACCCAGCCGAGCTCGGCGCCGACATCGCGCGCCGACTGCCAGCGGTCCTCGGGGTCCTTGGCGAGACACCGCGAGACGAGGCGTTCGAGCGCCGGCGGCGTCAGCGGCACCAGCTGGTCGATCGGTTTCGGCTCGGTGGCCAGCACCGCCGCCATCACGCTCGATGCGGTCTTGCCCTCGAAGGCGCGATGCCCGGTAATGAGCTCGTAGAGGACGCAGCCGAAGGCGAAGATGTCGGTGCGCGCGTCCACCGGCCGCGCCTCGATCTGCTCGGGCGCCATGTATTGCGGCGTGCCGACCACGGTGTGGACGCCGGTGAGCGCCGCCACCGTGGCCTGCTCCCCCGCGGCCGCGGGCACGCCGGCGACGTCCGCCAGCTTGGCCAGCCCGAAGTCGAGCAGCTTGATGCCCTGTTTGGTGACCAGAATATTGGCCGGCTTGAGGTCGCGATGGACGATCCCCTTACGGTGGGCGGCGTGCAGCGCCTCGCAGATCTGGACCCCGTAGGCCAGTGCCTGCTCGAGCGGCAACGGCCCGGCGATCGGCTTGCCCTCGAGAAATTCCATCACCAGGTAGCCGCTGCCGTCGTGTTCGCCGACGTCGAACAGGGTGCAGATATTGGGATGGTTCAGCGACGAGATGGCGCGCGCCTCGCGCTCGAAGCGCTCGGTGAAGGGGCCCTTGATGGTCTTGAGGGCGACGTCGCGGTCGAGGCGGACGTCGTGGGCGCGGTAGACGTCGCCCATGCCCCCTGACCCGGCCAGTTCGACGATTTCGTACGGTCCAAGCCGCGATCCGGAAGCAATGCTCATGGGAGCGGTGATTATACGCGGGACGCGCCGCGAAGGCGCATCAGCCGCGGGCGCGCGGCTCGGTGCGCAGCGTCAGGGTCAAGACGCCCATCGCCAGCAGCGCGCTCCCCAGGAACAGCAGCGCCGCCAGGTTGCTCCCGGTACGGTCCTTGGTGATGCCGACGATGTAGGGGCCGGCGAAGCCGCCGAGATTGCCGACCGAGTTGATGAGGGCGATGCCCCCGGCCGCGGCCCGGACTCCCAGCGACGCCGTCGTCAGCGCCCAGAACGGGCCGATCGTGGACTTGATCCCGGCAAAGGCCAGCGCCAGCGACGCCAGCGCCAGATACGGATTGGTGAAGTAGGCGCTGAGCGCGAACCCCACCGCCGAGGCGATGGCGGCGGCGGCGACGTGCCCCTTGCGCTCGCCGGTGCGGTCGGACGAGCGCCCCACCAGCAGCATCACCACCGCGGCAATCAGGTAGGGCACGGCGTTGATCCAGCCGACGATGGCGTCGCTCTTGCCCGAGAAGCTCTTGATGATCGAGGGCAGCCACAGCTCGTATCCGTAGCTGCCGATGTTCATCAGGAAATAGAGCAGGCACAGCAGCCAGACGCGGCCGCTGGTGAAGACTTCCGCGAGGCGGTGCTCGTGGGTCGAGCCGGTCTGGGCGGCTTCTGCGGCGAGGCGGGTGCGGATCCAGCCTTTCTGCGGCGCCGACAGCCAGCGGACGTCTTCCGGCCCGTTGGGCAGGATGAACAGGAGGAGGATGCCGACCAGCACCGCCGGCAGCGCTTCGATGATGAACAGCCACTGCCAGCCGGCGAGCCCGCCGATGCCGTCCATCCCGAGGATGGCGCCAGAGACTGGCGAGCCGACGATGCCGGCGACGACCCCGCCGGTGGCGAACAGGGCAATGGCGCGGGCCCGTTCCTTGGCGGGGTACCAGTAGGTGAAGTAGAGAATGATGCCGGGAAAGAAGCCCGCCTCGGCGGCGCCGAGCAGGAAGCGCATCATGTAGAAGACCGGCACGCTCTTGATGAACATCATCGCCATGGAGACCAGCCCCCAGACGATCATGATCCGGGCGATCCAGATCCGGGCACCGACCCGCTGCATGATGAGATTGCTCGGCACTTCGAAGATGAAGTAACCGACGAAGAACAGCCCGGCGCCGAGCCCGTAGACCGAGCCGAAGACCGCCGGGTCCACTCCGAGCACCTCGCGCAGGTGCAGCTTGGCGAACCCGAGGTTGATGCGGTCGATGTAGGCGATGACGTAGCAGAGGAAGAGCAGCGGCAGCAGCCGGCGGTTGATGGTGGTGATGACGCCGCGCTGCTCGAGCTCGGTCAGCGCCGCCTCGGGGTGGTCGGGAGTAGTCACTCGTGGTCCTCGCTTCTGCCGGGTCAACCGCGTCGTCGAGGTGGCATCCTGTCACACGACAGGCCGGCGGCACAAACCCCGGGCGCGAGTCACGCGAGTGTCAGGCGTCGCGGCGCGTTCACACGGCACTGATCATCCACGCCGCCAACCGCCACATGTGCACGTGGGTAGATGGCAATGCGAACACAAGGCCGATGACACGGGATATCCCGATGTTGGCAGTGGTGCTGAAGTGTGCTGTGGATCGGGTCGGTCGGCGGGGACGGACGTGGGGAGAACAGGGCCGGCGCGAGAGCCGGCCCTGGCGGTGTTACTTGCGGCGGCGTGCGGGGGTCTTCGACGCTTCGACCTGCAGGTCGTTGACCACGTCCTTGACGCCATCGATGGCGCGGGTCCGTTCGCCGATTTTGGTCTTGACGGCTGCCGACTCGACGTGGCCGGTGACCGTCACCACCCCCTCCTTTGAGTCAAAGGTGACACCCTTGCCGTCGAAGTCCCACTCGGTCCGGTCTTCGAACATCTTGCCGAGCTGCTCTTCGATCCGGTCGTCCACCTTGCCCATGTCGATGGCTTCGACCTTGACCTCGTTGACGACGCGGCCACTGGTGCCGACGACCTGCTGGGCCACGTCCTCGGCGCGAGCCTTGTCGGCGGGATTCTTGACTTCGCCGCTGAGGTGGAGCGCCCGCTCATCCTTGTTCCAGTTGACCTTGACCTGGTCGTCGAGATTGCTGGTCTTGAGCTGGTCGTGGACCCGGGCTTCGTAGTCGGGCGCGTCCGCCGGCTTCGAGCAGGCGACGGTGAGGGGCGAGGCCACCAGCAGCGTCACCACAGGGATAAATCGTAGAAGTCTCTTCACTCTTGTCCTCCTTCGGAACTCATTCCAAGAAGGCACAGCAAAGATGGCGCCACCCGACCTCAACTGGTGGCGCGTGGCGGAAGGTTTCTTCCTTCCGTGCTATAACCGCTCCGCCTCCCCGCGCGGAAGCGGACAGCGATCGAGTGTTGATGAAAGAGGAAGCTCAATCGAGCGACACGCGCTCCGGAGGCGGCCGCACCGTTCGCGCCATCGTCGGCGCCTCCTCCGGCAATCTGGTCGAGTGGTACGACTTCTACACCTATTCCTTCACCTCCCTCTACTTCGCCGCGGCGTTCTTCCCTTCGGGCGACCGCACCTCGCAGCTGCTCAATACCTCGGGGATTTTCGCGGCCGGGTTCCTGATGCGGCCGGTGGGCGGCTGGCTGTTCGGCCGTCTCGCCGATCGCTACGGCCGGCGGCTGTCGATGATGGTGTCGGTGCTGCTGATGTCGGCCGGCTCGCTGGCAATTGCGGTGCTGCCCACCTACGCGACCATCGGCCGGCTGGCGCCGCTGCTGCTGCTCCTGGCGCGGCTGGTCCAGGGGCTCTCGGTCGGCGGCGAGTACGGCACCAGTGCTACTTACATGAGCGAGGTCGCGCTCCCCGGCCGCCGCGGCTTCTACGCCTCGTTCCAGTACGTCACCCTGATTGGCGGGCAGCTGGTCGCCGTGCTGACGCTGGTCGTCCTGCAGACGTGGCTGACGACGGCGGAGCTGAGGGCCTGGGGCTGGCGCGTTCCCTTCGCCATCGGCGCCGTTGCAGCCCTGGTCGTGCTCTTTCTGAGAAGCACGCTGGTCGAGACCGCGCCGGCGGAGTCGCTGCGCTCAGCGCAGGCGGGGACGCTCCGCGCCCTCTCGCACTACCGCCGATCGCTGGTCACCGTCCTCGGCATCACCGCCGGCGGCTCGCTGCTCTTCTACACCTACACCACCTACATGCAGAAGTACCTGGTCAACACCGCCGGGATGGACGCCCGCGCCGCCAGCCGGGTGATCACCGCGGCGCTGCTCGTCTTCATGCTGCTGCAGCCGCTCTTCGGCGCCCTCTCCGACCGCATCGGCCGGCGCACGTCCATGATCGCCTTCGGCCTGTTCGCGACGCTGACGACGCTGCCGCTGATGCACGCGCTTGGACGCGTCACCACTCCGGCCGCGGCGTTCGCGCTGATACTGACGGCGCTGACCGGCCTCAGCTTCTACACCGCGATCAGCGGCCTGGTGAAAGCCGAGCTCTTTCCGGCCGAGGTCCGGGCGCTCGGGGTCGGGCTTCCCTACGCCGTCGCCAACGCGCTGGTTGGCGGCACCGCGGAATACGCCGCGCTGTGGCTCAAGTCCCGCGGCCACGAGGGGGCGTTCTTCTGGTATGTGACGGCGTTCGGAGGGCTCGCGCTGGTGACGGCGCTGTGGATGCGGGATCCGCGGACCGGGGGCTATCTGCGGGCAGACGACGCGGCGGCCGCGGATGCGGCTCCGGACGCAGCCCTCAGGCTGCGCCCGGAGTGATCGACGGCTAGAAACCGAGACGCAGGCCGAAGCGGAACTCCCGCGACCGGCCGAGCGCGTAGGCCGTCTGGGTGGCCAGCACCTTCCCGAAGTTCGAGCTGTTGACGTTGCCGTTCGGGTTGGCGAAGTGCGGCGTGTTGCTGACGTTGAACGCCTCGGCGCGGAACTGCAGCTGGACCCGGTGGGCGGCCCTGAAGGTCCTGAACAGACTGGTGTCGAGGTTGACGACGCCAGGACCGCGCATGGTGTTGCGTCCGACGTTGCCGAAGCGCACTTCGGTGACGCGCGCGAACGCCGAGGTGTCGAAGTAAGTGCCGTCGCCGCCGACGTTGCCCAGCGTCTCCACCTTGTCCTTGATCTGGTCCGGCGTCTGCAGATTTCCCGGCATGTTCAGCGACGCCCCGGACGCGGTCAGCGTGTAGGGCCGCCCCTGATACGCGGCAAACAGCCCGTTCAGCTGCCAGCCGCCGAGGATGGCGTTGCCGGCCCCGCCCGTCGCCCACTTCTTGCCGGTGCCGAACGGCAGCTCGTAGACGAACCCCAACTGGAAGTTGTGGGGAATGTCGTGCGAGGCCAGGGCCCGGTTGCGATGAAAGACGCTCGCCGCGTTCCACCGGAACGAGGTCCAGTCGGAATAGTCAGCCTCGTCGATGGCTTTCGAGAAAGTATACGCGGCCTTCACCAGTAGTCCGTCCGAGAAGCGCCGGTTGAGCGTCGCCTGCAGCGAGTGATAGCTGCTGTGGGTGCGCCCGTCCCATTCCCGGGTGGTCGTCGTCCGTCCGAATTTCGCGTAAAGCGGGCGCCCGTCGTTGCCGGAGCCGGGCACCTGGGAGGCGTTGATGTCCAGGAACGCGAAGCCGTTGACCGACGCCGACCCGACGTAGCCGAGCGAGGCGACGAGCGCCGCCGGCAGCTTGCGCTCGACGATCAGGTTCCACGACTGGATGTAGCCCCGGTGCAGCATCTGGTTGGCAGCCGGGTAGCCGGTCTCGGCGACCAGCGGCAGCGGCACCCGCCCCTTGCTGATGTCGGGGCAGCAGATCGACGGAATCCCGACCGTCGGCCCGAGCGGCGCATTGGGCACCCCGGCGGATACGTAGCTGGGATCCGTGGTCACCGGCTGGAAGCCGTTGACCCCGGAGAAGACCGCGACGATGGTCAGGGGATACCAGCCGCGGAGCGCCTGGGCGCCCCAGGGATGCGAGTGATAGGTGATGCCGTAGCCGCTCCGGATCACGGTCGAGTCGCTCGCCTGGTAGGCGAACCCGAGGCGAGGCGCGAACAGCTTCTTGCTGAAGCCGACGCCGTTGTCCTGCGGGATGCCGCCGCGGCCGCCAATCAGCGCCTCGTTGGTGGTCGGATCGTACGACTCGATGCCCAGGCCGCCGGAGCGGGTCCGGTTCGGGTAGAGCTCCCAGCGGAGCCCGAGATCGAGTGTCAGTTTTGGCGTCGCACGCCAGCGGTCGCGGGCGTAGACGGCGTACTGGTTCTCCTTGCTGTCCATCTTGATGAACTGGCTGCTCTTGCCGGAGACGTCCGGGGTGCCGAGCATGAAGGCCGCCAGGCCATTCCAGTCGTTCTCGAAGGACGGCGTCCCGCTCTGGAAGCCGCCGGACGCCGCGAGCGCGTCGGGATTCAGGGCGGTGACGCCGGGATCGAAATAGAAGGCGCCGCGCGGTCCCTCGCCGAGCTCCGGCTGCCAGTGGTTCATCAGGTGGTGCACGAAGTCGAAACCGAAGCGGATGTCGTGCACCCCCTTCATCCAGCTCGCATTGGTGTTGAAGGTGAACGACTGGTCGTTGCGGTAGAGCGGACTCCAGCCTTCCGGGTTGCCGAGATCCGAGTAGCCCGAGATGTACATCGGCGGCATGCCGCTCTCGCGCCGGTCGGGGCCGTTGGTGCCTGGAATGCCCAGCACGGCGGATCCGAAATTGGTGCCCAGGTCCGGCGGCTCGACCGCCTGGCCGAAGCGGGTCCAGCCGAGCGTGCCGTCGATCAGGAAGGTTGGCGAGACCGTGTAGGTCTGGCCGATGCCGCCAATCTGCACCAGCGTCGAGCCGTCGCCAATGCCGCCGTCGCAGAGGCAGGCGCCGCCGGCCTCGCCGAGACTGAAGTCGCCGTGCACCAGCGCATCCATGGCGCTGTACTTGAACCACAGCTGATGCCGATCGTTGCGGTTCCAGTTGACCTTGGCGTCGACGTTGTTGCGGTTCAGACGCTGCGTGCCGGAGTTGGAATAGTTGTTGGTATCGCCGGGCCGGTTCGGCAGCGGCACCAGCGACAGCAGCTTCATCAGCGGCGCGTTCAGCCGGGCCTGCGGAATGACGTTGACCTGTCCGCCGGCCGAGAACACCGATCGCCCCGTGCCATCCAGGTTGCCGGAGAACGGATCGAAGATCATCCCCTCCCGCAGCGGCACGGATCCCCCTTCCGTCGTCGGAATCAGCACCGGATTGCCTTTGGCGTCCGCGATGGTCGCGCCCAGCGTGCGGCTGAAATCGCCGCGCCGGAAGTCCGCGGTCGGCACCGACGACAGCCGCAGCCGGTTGGTGCGCTCGAAGGTGCCTTCCCAGTCGGTGAAGAAGAACAGCTTGTTGCGCAG
>JBDTOB010000015.1:0-19162 GCA_039933435.1 Acidobacteriota bacterium
CCCTGCGCCCGCGGGTTGAGGACGCTGACCCCGAGGTGCGCCCCCGGCGAGCCCCGCCAGCGCAGCGTCTCCATCACCTGCTCGAGCATGCGCCGGCCGAAGCCGCGTCCCTGCGCCCGCGGCAGCAGGTCGATGTGCAGATGCGAGGGATAGCGGTGGTACGGCTCCGGGCAGAAATAATCCGGCTGATGATAGCTCTGATGAATACGCTCGACCGGCGTCCACGACGCCGGGTCGCCCGCGGGCGCCGGGAAGCGCGCGCAGAGATCCGGACGCCACTCGTTCTCGAACCGCGCGTAGAAGGCGCGTGAGTCGAGCGCGCCAAGGGCGTAGCCGCAGATGCCGTCGCCGTCCTCGATCACCAGGCTGGTGGCCGGCTCGAACGCCAGGTACGGGCCCACGAACAGCCGTCCGAGCGCGTCCGGATCCTCCTTGAACAGCGGCTCACCGTCGTCGCCATAGTTCCCGGTCTTCAGGCAGACGTGGTAGGCGCCGGCCTGATCGTCGAGGGACGCGGGACGGATGACGGGGTCAGTCATGGCGTGGCGTCGAGCCGGTGACGCCGTGGACGGCGGGCGTCAGCGGGTCCGCATCCGCGGGGAGGAAGGTGCCGTCCGGCTGCGGCACCAGCAGCGCCTGCAGGCGGGCTACGATCCCGCCGCGGTAGGTTCCGGGCAGATGAAAGTCCGACGTGATCCGCTCCGGGCCGCCCTCGACCCGCCCGAGCAGATCGATCTCCTCGCGGAGCGCCCAGGCCGGACGGTTGAGCGCATGAAACAGCGGACGGTCGCGCAGATCCGACAGCCCGGCGCAGAAAGCGCGCAGGCGCGCGGCGCGGCGCCGGAAGACGCGCGCCGCCTCCGGGCTGCCGCCCTCGCGCACCAGGCGCGCGGCGCTGCGGACCAGTGCCTCGGCCTCAGCTCCCTCCTCGTGCGGCAGGTAGAAGCAGTCGCCGAACAGGATCACATCCTCGAGGTCGGCATCGCCGTGAACGGTCGCGAAGGAGGCGCGCCACTCGGCCATCGCCGCCAGGTAGGCGGCGCGCGGATCGCGCGGATCCCCATTCACGAACCAGCTCAGCGTCCGCAGCGGCACATAGTTCAGGGGGAACTCGACGTTGGGATTGCTCAGCAACCCGTTGATTTCGCGGAGCAGCTCCGGCGGCCGTCCTGAACAGGGACCGCAGAAGAAGCGGTTGCCGTCGTAGTCGTTCGCCTGCAGGTTGTCCCAGATCACCGGCTTGCGGCGGAGCACCGCGCGCACGTCGCGGACGTGCGCGACCGGGATGTCGCGCGAGATGATGTCAGGGCCGGTCCAGAAAATGTCGATGCGGTCATCGAGCGCCCCGCCGATCGTCTCGAGATAGCCGGCGCCTCCCAGTTGCGCCGCCGCCATCCGTCCGCAGTACGGCGTCGGGCAGAACAGGAAGCGGGCCTGCGGCCGCTGCTGGCGCAGCCAGCGGCACAGCGCGTTGGCCACGTGGCTCTGCGCCGCGGCGAGGGAGCCGAACCGGGCAATGCCGGCGCCCGACGGTGATGCCGGGATGTCGTCGAACAGCAGGGCGAAGTGCTCGCAGCCGGCGCGCATCAGCTGCTCCAGCCTCGCCTGCAGGCGCTGCAGTTCAGCGCCGCTGCCATAGTCGATATCCAGCCCGGGGCCGATGCCGTAGACGAAGTCGATGCCGCGCTCGCGGCAGGCGCCGATCAGGGCCCGGAGCTGCGCCTCCTCCTCCGGCGGATAAGGCGCACGCCACAGCGCGCGATGATGGAGGTCGTCCTTCGGAGCGTAGAAATAGGTGTTCAGCCCCCAGGCGGCCATCCAGTCGAACAGCTGCAGGCGCTCCTCCTGGCTCCACGGACGGCCGTAGAACCCTTCGATGACGCCGGCGGGAAAGCGGACGTCCGTGCTCCTGTCGATTAGATCGGCAGGCCGTGGAGGCGACGGAGATTCTGGGCGTCTCATGGATCGCAGCCGCCGTTCAGCCGGCCGGGCTGCAGTGTGGCACTGTCGGCGGCGGCGATCAAATCCGCCACCAACGGTGTTCGACGCGCGCGGGCGGTGGCTGTCTGCCGCGACAGACTAGACGAGATGCAGCCGCTGGATCGTCCAGATCAGGCCGCAGGCGGCGATGCCGGCCGAGGCCGGCAGTACCACCCGGCGGCGGTACCATTCCCGATCGCCGAACCAGTGCCCCACCAGGACGAAGGCGAGGCTGATCACCGCCAGCTGTCCGAGCTCGACCCCGACATTGAATCCCAGCAGCGCGGTCAGGAACTCCGATCGCGGCAGGCCGATCTCCCGCAGTGCGCCGGCGAATCCCAGCCCGTGCAGCAGGCCGAAGGCAAACACCACCGCGACACGCGACGCCCGGACCTCGGCGCTGACGACGTTTTCGATGGCGATATAGGCAATCGACAGCGCGATCAGCGGCTCGACGATCGACGCCTGCACCGAAACGATGTTGTAGATGCTGAGGCCGAGCGTGATCGAGTGCGCGATGGTGAAGGCGCTGACCTGCAGCAGCACCGGCCGCACGCGCCGACTGAGCAGGAAGATGCCAAGCACGAAGAGAACGTGGTCGAGCCCGCCCGGAAGGATGTGGGTGAAGCCGAGGACGACATACTTCCGCGCCAGCCCGGGGCGGGACTCGGCCGGCGCGGCGGCGACGGTGTCGAGCGCAACGACGGCGCTGGTCTCATCGGCGGTCAGCCACTGCGTCAACGGCGCGCGGTCCGGCGCGGTCGCCACCGACAGCGCGTACGACGCCGACGTCAGCGACCAGGACCAGGTGAACTGCTGCGCCCGCGGAGGACGCATCCCCGTCATCCGCAGTGCGGCCTGCGCGGTGCCGTTGACGTCGATCGCCGGCGACACCGCGACGCGAATCTGCGGCGCTGCGGCGGCCGCACCGTCGAAGCCGATGGTGAACTGCTGCCGCAGCGCCGGCAGGCGCGCCAGCAGCTGGCGCTGCAGCTCGCCGGCGTCGGCGGTATCCGATCGCGGATCGCCCGCGGCGATCTCGAGCCGGGCGAGCAGCGACACGGCATCGGTGGCAATGTCGATGGCATACGCGCCGTCCGGCGCGAACCGCACGGCCACCCGCGTCGTCCCGATCTCGTGAGCCCGCGCCGCACCGCCGAGCGACACCACCAGCAGGACGAAGAGGCAGGACACCTGCCACCGCAGCCTCGCCCGGCTTCCCCGGACACTCTTCATTTCGACGCCACGGCCGGCAGCTCAAAGGTCAGCGACGCCCAGAAACTGGCCCACTCGGCATCCGACCCGGCAGGCGCGGGAATCATGTGCACCCCCTTGATCAGCCAGGGACCCGCTTCGCCCAGCCGCAGCCGGACCCGGCCGCTCTTGTCGGTGCGGGCAGAGATCCGCGCCGACGGGTGGCGCTGGCTGACGGCGACGACCAGCGCGCCCGGCAGCGGCTGATTCTGGTAGACGAGCGTGAAGGCCAGCTCCCCGCCGGCCGCCATCAGGTAGGGATTCTGCTCCGACGTCAGCTCCAGGGGAAGCCCCAGCGTCCGGTCGCGCTGCGTCGCCGCCGGCGCCCCTACCAGCATCAGCGACTTGGCGCAGCGCACGAACAGCTCGCGCGCCTCCTTCTCCGTATCGCCGCGCTTCGCCCGCAGGCGGGCGACCGCATCCAGCCCTTCTTCGCTCAGGTACTGATTGAACTTCGCCGGCGGCAGGACCACCGGGTTCGGCTTGCTCTGATATCCGATCACCAGCAGCCCGTCGTCCACCGGCCGGATCAGCCCGGCGGGATCGGCGAGCTCGCGCCCGACGACGTTCTTGACGCCATTCTTGTCGGCGATGATGAATTTCTCGAACAGCGACGGGTCGCGCACGATCGGATCGCCGAGAAAGTCCTGCCCGACGCGCAGACGCAGGCCGACGACTTTCCCGGGTTCCGGCATGTAGGCGACCGGTTCGATCCACATGTCGTGCGCGGCGGCCGAGCCCCCGCCAAGCACGACGAGAAGGGCCACGCCCAGCCGCCACGACCATCCCGACTTGCACCGCATACGTCCTCCGTCGCCCGGCGTCGCGCACCGAATCACCGCAGGGCGATGACGATGCGCTCGGGACGCCGTCTGAAAACTGGAAAAGGACTGTCAGAGCGGCGCCCGCGGCGCCGCCCTGACAGATGGTTATTCTACGGCGTGGTGTTCGGCGAGCCCGGAAGTGGCGTCCGCAGGTACGGGAACGTCGCGTCGGTGAACGTCGCATCGACGTAGGCGCCGTCGGTGAACGGCAGCAGCCCGGAGGGAGCATCGGCCGGACCGCAGCCGAACGCCCCCGGGAAGGCGTGGCACAACGCGCCCATCGCCACCCGCAGTTCGATGTCAACGACGTCGTCTCCGGGACGACGGCCGTTCGGGAAGCCGGCGTTGTCGCCGCCGAGCGCGCCCAGACGGCTCTGAGAGGCGCGGGGCGTCACCGGCGTGTCGGTGTTCAGGCGGAGCATCTCCGACGGGGTCACCGACGGCGGCTGGTTCAGGCCGGGCAGGCCGGTCAGGAACGCCGCCACCAGATCGAGGCGCGGGAAGTTGTTCGGCGCCCGGACGCCGGCGCCGCCAAAGAGGATCTCGAGCAGCTCCGGCAGCGTCGGGTTGGTGACGTAGATCGCCAGTGCGCCATCCTGCGTCGGCTTGGCGGAGTTGAAGAGGTCCTTGTCCTTCAGTCCGATGACCACTTCATTCACGAGCGGCGCGCCCAGCCGGGAGACCTGCGTGCCTTCGGCCGCCGGCGGCACCGGCGAGCCGGCCGCGCCGGGACCGCCGCGGCGGGCCGGGTGGTTGCTCGGCACCCATCCCTGGCAGCTCTGATCGGCAACCCAGGTGACCGCCGAATTGTCCGCCGGCTTTCTCGACGCCGGCTGGCCCGTGGGACACGGAGCGGGGCCCGCGCCGGGGGCGCCGGTGGGGGTGAGGCCGGCGCCGATGCTCGACGTCGTCCAGCCGCCGACGACCGGCTGCCCGGTCAGGGCGATGCACGCAATCGGCACCTCGACGACGAACGAAGTCACGTTCTTGTCGGCCAGATCGTCCTTCTCGACGTTCTCGGCGCCAAGCGGATTGGTGACGTTGACCAGGTCGAAGGTCTCGCCGAGGTTGACGACGAACGGATCCTTGCGCTGGCCGACGAACATGCGGCCGTCACCGCAGCCGGGGATGGCGATGTTGTAGATGTGGTTGCGCGCGTAGGTGGAGTACTGCGGAATCGACTTCTTGCCGATGTTGTCCACCGGCTTGCGGAACGACGCCGAGCTGTCTGCCGAGTTGGTGATCGGCGACGACACGCCCACACGGCGCTCGCCCCGGATGATATTCACGGTGTAGCTCTCCTCACGGTTGAGGAAGGCCGTGTCGCCGGCGTTGGGCCCGATCTGCCCGATGTTGATCAGCGGCACCGCCACCATCACGCCGCCCGCATCGACGGCCAGATCCTTGACCAGAATCGAGGGCCGGAACTGAAAGGTGATGTCTTCCTTGGCGTCGCCGTTGATGTCGAGGTTGATCTCGTAGACCGCGCTCGGATCGAGCGAGAAGTAGTTCGGCCCGCCGTAGGGATCCTGGAGGGGGTTGTAGTTCGCGATCAGCGTCACGTACCCTTCCCGCCCCGCTTCGTAGCTCCTGAACATGTAGAAGTCCGTGCCGTCGAGCTTCGGGGTCTTCGAGATCCCCGGAGCTTCGCGATGGCTGGACCCCTGCAGGGCGATGCCTGCCCCCGCGACCAGTGCCATCACGGCACCCAGCCGGCGTCGATTCATTCTCATTCATCCTCCTGTAACTCAGCCGGCGCAGGTCGCCCGGCGGCGACGGATCGCGAGACTCTGTGTCGCCCGGGACCCAGGTTCGCGTCGCCGCCCGCGCCTGCGCGGCTTCGTGCTGACTACGCAGGGGGTGGGGGGATCGGATTGATTGGCAGGTCGAGAGCCGCAGCGGGCACACCGTCCGCAGCCGCGGTGGCTGAGATGGCCCGGACTTCAGTCGATGTCGAGACCGGCCGTCGCGACGGCAATCAGTGCGTGCCGCAGACCACGCGGGCTAGGTGAGGAGCTTGTCGACGACGTTGCCCTTGACGTCGGTGAGGCGGAAATCGCGGCCCTGGAAGCGGTAGGTCAGCTTCTCGTGATCGACGCCCAGCAGCCGCAGCATCGTCGCATGCAGGTCGTGCACGTCCACGGGATCCTCGACGACGTTGTAGCCGAGCTCGTCGGTCTTGCCGATGGTGACCCCGGGCTTGATGCCGCCGCCCGCCAGCCACATCGTGAAGGCGCGGGGATGATGATCCCGTCCGAGGAACTTCGATCCGTTCCTGGCTTCGTTCATCGGCGTGCGTCCGAACTCTCCGCCCCAGACGACGAGGGTGTCGTCCAGCAGGCCGCGCTGCTTGAGATCCGTCAGCAGCCCGTAGACGGGACGGTCGGTCTGGCGGCACAGCCGCGGCAGCTTTTCGACGATGTCCTCGCCGAACGAGGCGCCGTGGGTATCCCAGCCGCGGTGGAACAGCTGGACGAAGCGGACGCCGCGCTCGACCAGCCGCCGCGCCAGCAGGCAGTTGTTGGCGAACGATGCCTTGCCGGGCTCGGTGCCGTAGAGCTCGTGGATTGCCGGCGGTTCGTTCGAGACGTCGGTCAGCTCCGGCACGCTGGTCTGCATCCGGTAGGCGAGCTCGTAGGCGGCGATGCGGGTGTGAATCTCCGGGTCGCCGACGTCGAGCGCGTGGGCGCGGTTGAGATCGTTGATCGCCGCGATCGAACGGCCGCGGACCTCGGCGTCCACGCCCTCGGGATTGGAGGCAAAGAGCACCGGCTCGCCGCTCGATCGAAACTCGACACCCTGGTGGGTGGTGGGAAGGAAGCCGCTGCCCCAGCACGACTTGCCGCCGTCGGGATTGTTCTCGCCCGACAGCAGGACGACGAAGGCGGGCAGGTCGCTGTTCTCGCTGCCGAGGCCGTAACTGAGCCAGGAGCCGAGGCTGGGCCTGCCAATCACCTGGTGGCCGGTGTTCATGAAAATCTGCGCCGGCGCGTGATTGAACTGCGTCGTCTGCATCGAGCGGACGATGGCGATGTCGTCGGCGACTTTGGCGAGATTGGGCAGCAGCTCCGAGATCTCGGCACCGGACTGGCCGTACTTCCGGAACTGGAACGGCGAGCCGAGCAGCTTCGGCGTTCCCTTGATGAAGGCGAAGCGCTCCCCCTTGATGAACTCCGCCGGGATGTCCTGGCCGTCGTGCTGGGTGAGTACCGGCTTCGGGTCGAAGAGATCGATCTGCGACGGCGCGCCGGCCATGAAGAGGTAGATGACGCGCTTGGCCTTCGGCGCGAACTGCAGCAGGTGGGCGGGCGACGGTGTCCCCTGCGTGCGCGCCGAGAGGCGGGTATCCATGAGGGACGCCAGCGCCAGGCCGCCGATGCCGAACGACGCCTGTTCGAAGAAGTGGCGGCGGGTGATGCTGCGGATACTCATTCCTTGGTGACCGCTTCGTCCAGGTTGAGGAGCATGCTGGCGACCAGCGTCCAGGCCGAGATCTCCGCCGGATCCTCCTCCGGCGCGCCGGCCACGAGCACAGCCGCGTCTGGGTGCGTCCGGTAGTGCTGCAGCTCCTGGTCGTAAGCCTCGGCAAGGCGGGTGAGCTCGAGCGGCGTGCCCTCGCGCGAGAGCACCAGCCTGACGCCCTCCGCGGCACGTTCGCGGGTCGTGGCGGCGGCGCGCCGCATCCGCCCGGCCAGCGCCCGGGCGGCCTCGAACGACGCCGGATCGTTCAGCAGCGTCAGCGCCTGGAGCGGCGTATTGGTCCGCACCCGCCGGACCGTGCAGTACTCGCGGCTGGTGGCGTCGAAGGTCATGAAGCTGGGATAGGGGGACGTCCGGCGCCAGAACGTATAGAGGCTGCGCCGGTAGCGATCCTCACCGCTGCTCGTCGTCCACTTGTCGGAGCTGTACGGCTGGTTCCAGATGCCGTCCGGCTGCAGCGGGAAGACGCCCGGGCCGAACATCTTCGTGCTGAGCAGCCCGCTCGCCGCCAGCGCGACGTCGCGGATCATCTCCGCCTCCATCCGCACGCGCGGCCCGCGGGCCAGCAGGCGGTTGTAGGGATCGCGCTCGACCAGCGCCAGCGGCGCCGCCGAGGTCTGGCGGTAGGTCGCCGACAGCACGATCTCGCGCAGGAGGGTCTTCTGGCTCCAGCCTTTAGCCACGAACTCCGTGGCCAGCCAGTCGAGCAGCTCCGGGTGTGACGGCGGCGCCCCCTGCGACCCGAAGTCCTCGCTGGTTTCGACGATGCCGCGGCCGAAGAGCTGTTCCCAGATCCGGTTGACGGCCACGCGGGCGACCAGCGGGTTGTTCTCGTCCACCAGCCACCGGGCCAGCCCGAGGCGGTTGACCGGCTGGTCGTCGCGCATCGGGTGCAGCGCCGCGGGGGTGCGCGCGTAGACGCGCTCCCCCTTGGCCGCGAAGCTGCCGCGGACGCGTAGCTCGAACGACGGCCGCTCGAAGCCGCTGCGCTCGCGCATCACCAGCGTCGAGGGAATCTCGAGCGCGGCCAGCGCCTTGCGGGCCGAGGCCAGCGCCTCCCGGGCGGGTTTCAGGATCGGCGTCGTGGCCCGGAACGCGGCGGCGAGTTCGTCCGCCTGCGCGGCGGTGCGTTCGGCCGGGGCGGCGTGCAGCACCTGTCGCAGCCGCGGCGCCAGGTCCACCCCCTGGAGCGGCGCCGGGGCGTCCGTCACCAACACCCGGAACCGTCCCAGCCCCTGGCCGATGGCGCCGTCGAGCTGATCGATCCGCAGCGTGATCCGCGTACCGCCGTCGAAGCCGAACGGTGCCGCCGCGGTCAGCGCCGCATGGCGCGGCAGCCGCTCGGTGTCACGCATCGCGTTGACCGCCCACGAGCCGCGCGGACGTTCGCCCGGCTCGGACGAAGCGGCAAGCAGCAGCGCCGGGTCGAAGGCGCCGGCGGAGTCGTCCACCCGGAGTGTCTCGAACGGTACGGCCTCGGGAGATCGACGCGCATCGGACAGCGGCGCCGCTGCCGCCCCCAGGCCGGTGATCCGGAAGTGCCCGTAGGCGTCCCTCCCCGGGCCGCCCCGGGGCAGCGTCGCATCGGGCAGTGCTTCGAGCTGCAGCCCGGTAATCCGCGCCAGCGTGGTCTTCGCGGTGAGCGCATACGAAGTGAGCTTTGGATTTGGGCCCGACGCCAGCACGGACCCATCCGGCATCACGGTCAGGACGACGCCGTTGGTAGCGGTCACGCTCTCGGGCGTCAACGGCGTCCAGGCGGCCTCGTCGGTCCGCAGCGACGCTTCCCACTGCTGCTGCGCGCCCGCCAGTTCCGGCGTCGCCGTCTTCAGCACCTGCTCGAGGCGGTCGATCTCGGCCTGCTGCGTCTTGTAGGCGGACTCCTGCTCCGGGGTGGCGAGATCCAGCGTCGGCTCGAAGAAGCGGGTGCCGTCCCCGAAGCTCCGGCTCTCGTAGTCGGCGCTGGCGAAGAACGCCAGCATCCGGTAATAGTCCTTCTGGCTGAAGGGGTCGTATTTGTGGTTGTGGCACTGCGCACAGCCCAGCGTCGTCCCCAGCCAGACGGTCGAGGTGGTGTTGACGCGATCCACCAGCGCTTCGTAGCGCGACTCCTCCGGATCGACGCCTCCCTCCTCGTTGGTCATGGCGTTGCGGTGGAAGCCGCTGGCGATCTTCTGCTCGGCGGTGGCGTTGGGCAGCATATCGCCGGCGATCTGCTCGATGGTGAATTCCGTGAACGGCAGGTCGCGGTTCAGGGCCTCGATCACCCAGTCGCGATACTTCCAGATGCTGCGGCGGTTGTCCTTCTCGTAGCCGTTGGTGTCGGCGTAGCGCGCCAGGTCGAGCCAGGGCCGGGCCCAGCGCTCACCGTAGCGCGGCGAGGCGAGCAGGCGATCGACGACGCGCTGGTAGGCGTCGGGGGCGGCATCGGCGAGGAAGGCCTGCACCTCCGCCGGCGCCGGCGGCAGGCCGGTGAGGTCCAGCGTCACCCGGCGCAGCAGCGTCGTCTTGACGGCTTCCGGCGCGGGCGCGAGCTTCTCGCCTTCGAGGCGGGCGAGCACGAAGCGGTCGATGGGGCTGCGCACCCAGGCCGTGGCGGCGACATCCGGCAGCGCCGGGCGCGAGGGTTTGACGTAGGCCCAGTGTTCCTGGATCTGGTCCTGCGGTCCGGCGGCCGAGGCCTCCGCCGACAGCGTCTCGCCTGCGGGACCGCGCGCTCCCTGATCGATCCAGGCACGGAGCCGGGCGATCACGTCGGCCGGCAGCGGATCGGCGTCGAGCGGCATGCGGTCGTCGCCGTCGAGGCCGAGGACGCGATGGATCAGGAGACTGTTCTGGCTGTTACCGGGCACCAGAATCGCACCGGACTCGCCCCCCTTGCGAACCAGGTCCGGCGTGTGCAGCCGCAACCGCGCCCGGCCCTTCTTCGGACCGTGGCATTCGGCGCAATACGTCTTGAAGATGGGCTGGATGTCGCGGGTGAAATCAACCGCACCGGGCACGGCGGCGGGCGCCACCGGCGCCTGCGCCGCGCGCAGCAGGACCGACCCCGCCAGCGTCGCTGCCGCTGACGCGAAAATGACGAAGCGTTTCAGGTGCGTCATGCGGGGTCCGGGCCGGCTTGGGGAGTGTCTCACCGGGGAGGGAATTGATCAAGAGGCCAAGCAGAGGGCCAAAGCAAGGTGCCGACGTGCCACGGTGCCTCAGTGCCAAGCGGCACCGTGCCTGGGTGCCAGAGTGCTGGTCGATGCTAGAGTGTTGCGGGAGCCAACGCTCACCACGTGACTGCGGCATCCTGACACCCTGACGTGGCCTCCTCCCCCTCTCTCCCCTTCCTCATCCGCCGCCGCTCCGGGCTGCACGGATTCGGCGTGTTCGCCGCTGAACCGATCAACAAGAACCGGCGGATCATCGACTATGCGGGCGAGCTGGTCAGGAATGACCTGGCGGCGGCGCGGGAGGAGCGGCATCTGGCCGACGGATGCATCTGGGTGTTCCGGGTGAACCGGCGCTGGAGCCGCGATGCCGCCGTTGGCGGCAACATCGCCCGGTTCATCAATCACTCGTGCACGCCGAACTGCTGGTTCCAGGTGGTCGGGACCACCATCTGGATCCGGGCGTCACGATTCATCCCCGTGGGCGAGGAGCTCACCTACGACTACGCCACGGTGGGCGATCACACGATCCCCTGCCGCTGCCGGCCCGGCTGCAAGACGATGCTCTGACTACTCGTGCCTGAGCGCGAGGATGGGATCGATGCGGCTGGCGCGATGCGCCGGAATCAGCCCTGCCGCGGCGGAGACCACCGCCAGGATCGCCATCGTCCAGAACGCGACCTGCGGATCGCGCGGCTGGATGCCATAAAGCTGGGTGGAGACCAGCCGCCCGAGCACCATCGCGGCGGGCACGCCGATCGCCAGCCCGATGGCCAGCAGCAGCAGCACCTCCCGCATCATCAGCCAGACGACGCCCAGCGGCTGGGCCCCGAGCGCCAGGCGGATGCCGAGCTCCTTGCGGCGCCGGGCGACCACGAACGCCATCACGCCGTAGAGCCCGATCGAGGCGAGCAGCGTCGCCAGCAGGCCGAAGCCGGCCGAGAGCATCGCAATCAGGCGATCGGTCAGCAGGGTCTCGTCGAGCTGCGCTTCGAGGGTCTTCATCTCGTACACCGGCATCGCCGCGTCGATACGCTTCACCTCGTTGCGGATGGTCGTGTAGGCGGCGCTCGAGCCGGTCAGCGCGCGGAGGTAGAACACGCTGCTGCGGCGCCCCCACCTCGGGATGAAGACCTGCCGCCGTACCCCCTCGCGGGGGCCTTCATAGAGCGAATTGGCCACCACGCCGATGATCTCGACGGTCAGCTTGGTCTTGGGGCCGCCGCCGCGGCCGAGGCGCTTGCCGATGGCGCTCCGCCCGGGAAAGAAGTGCTCGGCGAACTGACGGTTGACGATGGCCACGGTCGGCTCCTCGATCGCGTCCATCGTCGTGAAGTCCCGCCCCTCGAGCAGTGGAATCTTCATCGTCTCGAAGTAGCCCGGGGACAGGGCGTTCATGTACGCCTGCATGTCCTCACCGTCGGCCGGCGTGTATCCCTCCACCCGTGTCGAGCTGTCCCACTCGTCGCCGGAGAGCACCGGGACGTCCGCGATCGCCGCCGACTTCACCCCCGGGGCGGTGCGCAGCCGCTCGAGCAGCTCGACGTAGAACTGCTGGCCCCGGGCCTCGTCGTAGCCGCTCAGCGACGGCGCCAGCTGGAACGTCACGAGGTTGTCGGTGCTGATGCCGGTGTCGGTGGTCTTGAGGTTCTGGAGGCTCTTGACGAACAGCCCGGCGCCGAACAGCAGCAGAAAGCTGAGCGCGACCTGCGCCGTCACCAGGCCCTTGCGGAGGAAGAGCGATCCCCCCGTCCCGGCAATCGAGCCCATCGTGTCCTTGAGCGTCGTCCAGGGGTCCGGACGGCTGGCGCGCAGCGCCGGCAGCAGCCCGAAGACGATCCCGGTCAGCAGCGCGAGCCCGGTCGTGAACACCAGGATGCGGGGATCCGGATGCGCGGTGATCAGCAGCGGCGGCCCCTCGGACGGCACCAGCGCCAGCAGCCCGCGAGTAAGGACGACGGCGAGGAGCAGCCCCACCACGCCGCCGGCGGCGGAGAGCACCAGGCTCTCGACGAGCAGCTGCCGCACGAGACGGCCGCGCGACGCGCCGAGCGACAACCGCATCGCCATCTCTTTCTGGCGCATGAATCCGCGCGCGATCAGCAGGTTGGCGACGTTGGCGCAGGCAATCAGCAGCACCAGCCCGACCATGCCCATGAGCACGACCAGCGCCGTCGAGAAGTCGTTGCGGAGCGGCGAGTAGCCGATCGCCGCGCTCTCAACGTGCATCTGCCCCTTCATGAACCGGTCGCGCGAGTATTTCGACCAGTCCTTCGCCGCCGGCAGCGTCATCTCGAAGGCGCGGACCTGCGTGAAGAGGCCCTGCAGAGGCGCCTGCGCGGCCGCCACCGTGTAGCCCGGCTTCAGCCGGCCGAAGACCTGCACCCACCGCGAGCGGCGGTCGTCCATATGGAGCCAGCCGGCATCCGGCATCATCACCGGCTGCATCTGGATCGGCACGCGGATCTGCGGCGACTGGGCGGGATCGATGCCGGCAAACGTCTCGGCCGAGACGCCGACAATGGTCATGGGAAAGTCGTTGACG
Source organism: Acidobacteriota bacterium (assembly GCA_039933435.1). Lineage (GTDB taxonomy): Bacteria > Acidobacteriota > Vicinamibacteria > Vicinamibacterales > 2-12-FULL-66-21 > JALZOC01. The sequence continues at coordinate 13,239 of JBDTOB010000015.1, forward strand.
AGGATCTTGCGTCCGAGCACGCCGGGATCGCGGGCGAAGCGGCTCGCCCAGTAGCCGTGGCTGAGGACGACGGAGGGGTGGCCGCGGTAGGTCTGGTCGTCTTCCGCTGAGTTGAAGACGCGGCCGAGCGCCGGCTTCACCCCGAGCATGGTAAAGAAATTTCCCGAGACGATCTCCGCCTCGACCCGCTCGGTGCGGTTGTCGATGCTGACTGACGCCGGCACCAGCCGCCGGCACATCACTTCGGCGAGCGGCTCGGCGCGCTGCTGCAGATCCTGGTAGAGCGGATAGGAGTGCATCCGCGAACCCATGTTGCTGCCGTTGTGGGCCCCTTCCTGATAGAGCATCACCAGCTGATCGGGCGCCGCGATCGGCAGCTTGCGGAGCAGAATCTGGTCGATCAACGTGAAGATGGCGGCGTTGGCGCCAATCCCGAGGGCCAGCGACAGCACCGCGATGGTGGCGAACAGCGGATTGCGCCTGAGGCCTCGCAGCGCCAGGCGAAGGTCCTGGAGGGTGTTCGTCATCGCAGAGGCTTTGACGAGAGGCGGGGCCGCAAGGTTTAGCGGGAATCTACGGGGACGAAAGTTTTTTGTCCCACGGTTGGTCCCTGGGAACCATCGCGATCGGGGTCCCCTGCGGGGTCAGCCGGCGTCCTGCGCCGCCCGCAGCGCGGCGACGTCCAGCTTGTGCATCTGCAGCATGGCGTTGAGGGCGCGCGAGGCCCGCCCGGGATCCGGATCGCCCAGCATCGAGCCGAGGTCCTTCGGCACGATTTGCCACGACAGCCCGAACTTGTCCTTGAGCCAGCCACACCGGCCGGGCGAGCCGCCGTCCGCGGTCAGCTTCTCCCACAGGTCGTCGATTTCCTGCTGGGTCTCGCACGACACGAAGAACGAGACCGCCTCGTTGAAGTGGAACTGCGGCCCGGCGTTGAGGGCCATGAACTTCTGCCCTTCGAGCTCGAAAGCGACGGACATCACCCGCTCCCCCGCCTTGTTGACCGAGAGCACCCTGGACCGCGTGAAGATGGAAGCGTAGAACCGCATTGCCTCTTCGGCCTGGGTGTCGAACCACAAAAAGGGCGTAATTGTCGGCATGGCGACGATTATGGCCGAACCGTCGTATAAATGTGCCCGATGAGCGCAGGCGTCCTGCCGACCTCGGCACCGCCATCCACCCGCGTGCGTTATCAGGTCGTCGCCATGGCGACGGCGCTCGCGATGGTCACGTATCTCGATCGCGTCTGCATCGCCAAGCTGGCGCCCGACATCATGCGCGACCTGAACCTGTCGAAGGTTCAGATGAGCTACGTCTTCAGCTCCTTCGCCCTGGCCTACGCCCTGTTCGAGATTCCGACCGCGTGGTGGGCCGACCGCGCCGGCACCCGCGCCCTGCTCACCCGTATTGTCGTCTGGTGGTCGTGCTTCACCGCCGCCACCGCCGCCGCGTCCGGCTACGCCTCGCTGCTGCTGCTGCGCTTCCTCTTCGGGGCCGGCGAGGCGGGCGCCTGGCCCTCGGTGGCGCGGACCTTCTCGCGCTGGATCCCCAGCCGGGAGCGCGGCACGGTGCAGGGCGTCTTCTTTGCCGGCGCCCATCTCGTCGGCGGGCTGACGCCGCCGCTGATCGTCTTCCTGATGACGTTCATGGGCTGGCGCGCGATCTTCGTGCTGTTCGGCTCGATCGGCTTCATCTGGGCGATCGTCTGGCACTCGTGGTTTCGCGACGACCCCACGGAGCACCGTTCGGTCAGCGCCGAGGAAGCCGCCTACATCGTCGCCAACCGGCCCGCCGACATCCCCCACGTCGAGGGCGCGCGCTACTGGTGGCCGCTCATGCGCAACCGCAACGTCGTCGCGCTCTGCGTCATGTACGCGTCCAACAGCATGATCTTCTACTTCTGCATCACCTGGCTGCCGACCTACCTGCACGAACGGCACGGCTTCGAGGCCACCGCGCTCGGCATCTTCGCCGGCCTGCCGCTGCTCGTGAGCGTGCCGAGCGATCTTTTCGGCGGCATCGTCACCGATCGCCTCGCCGTCCGCCTCGGGCTGCGCAAGGGCCGCTGCATCGTCGGGGCGGTGGCCTACCTGATCTCGGCGGCGGCACTGGTCGGGGCGGGGCTGTCGAACTCGCCGGTGGCCGCGGCGGGGCTGATCGCGCTGGCGACGGCGTCCGCGATGTTCACGCTCGGGGCGGCGTGGAGCACCGTCAGCGAGATCGGGCGGAACCATGTCGGCGTGGTCGGGGCCATCATGAACACCGCCGGCCAGGTCGCCAGCCTGCTCAGTCCGCCACTGGTCGCCTACTCGGTGGTCTGGTTCGGCAGCTGGAGCTTCCCGCTCTACGTGATGGGCGGATTGTTCCTGATCGGCGCCGGCTGCTGGCTGATCATCGACCCCGCCCGCCCGGTCTTCGAGGCCGACCCGGCCGGCGCACTCGGCACCGCGGCCCGATGAGGTCACGCCCGGGCTCGAGGGATTTCTCGACTTTGCGACGCCGATCGCTCATATTCAAATGAATGCCCCGCCTCGTCGACGTCGTCTGCGCTCCGCCTGAACACGTCGTCCCGCAGACCTTCGCCGCCGAGTTCGCCAGGGCGACGTTCGGTCCGATGATGCCCAACCTCGAGCGGCTGATGCCGATCTTCGAGAACGCCGGCATCGCCACCCGCCACCTCTGCCGGCCGCCGGAGTGGTATCGAGACGATCATTCGCTCGGTGAAATCAGCCGCGTCTACATCGAAGCCGCGACCACACTCTGCGCGCAGGCGGGCCGGACGCTGCTCGAGCGGCACGGCCTCGGGCCGGAAGCGATCGACCGCGTCCTCTACGTCAACACCACCGGGCTCGCGACACCGTCGATCGACGCGCGGCTGATCAACCTGCTCGGGCTCCGCCGCAACGTCCGCCGCACGCCGATCTGGGGCCTGGGCTGCGCCGGCGGCGTCGCCGGCCTCGGCGTCGCCTTCGACCATCTGGCCGGCCATCCGCGCGAGCGGGTGCTGCTGTTCTGCGCCGAGATGTGCAGCCTGACGCTGCTTCGAGACGACGCCTCGACGGGCAACGTCGTCGCCACCGCGCTCTTCGCCGACGGCGCCGCGGCGGCGCTGCTCTCGGGCGACGAAACCGGCGACCCCGGCTACCCGCTGCTCGACGGGCGCTCGGTGCTCTATCCCGACTCGCTCGACATCATGGGCTGGAACGTCGTCTCCAAGGGCCTGCAGGTGATCTTCGACCGCCGGATCCCGCAGCTGGTGGATCGCCACGCGCGCGAGGAGCTCGACACGTTTCTCGCCGCCAGCGAGCTGACCATCGACGACATCACGGAATTCCTGTTTCACCCCGGCGGCCCGAAAGTGCTGTCGGCGTACGCGAGTGCCTTCGGCCTCGAGCTCGACCGGTTCTGCTACTCCCGCGGCGTGCTGCGGGACTTCGGCAACATGTCGTCGGTCACCGTGTTGTATGTACTCGAGCGCTACCTCAAGGCGCACCCGCCCGGCCGCGGCGGCCATGCGGTGATCAGCGCGCTCGGCCCGGGCTTTTCGTCGGAATCGCTGCTGATGGAGCTGTAACGCGATGGAGACGGTGAGCGGGCTGCAGTACTCCTGCGGCAACGAGGACTCGGCATCGGAACTGGCGGCGCTCGACGTCGCCGGCCGCCGCGTCCTCAGCGTCGCGGCCGCCGGCGAGCGCGCCTTCGCGCTGCTGCTCGGCGACCCGCGCGAGGTCGTCGCCATCGATCGCAATCCCGCGCAGGTCCATCTCGGGCAGCTCAAGGCCGCCGCGATCCAGCGTCTCGACCGCGATGCCTATCTGTCGTTCGCGGGCATCAGGGGGGAGTCGGACCGCGGCGCCACCTACCGTGCACTCCGTGGCGATCTGCCCGACGACGCGCGGCGCTACTGGGATGGGCGGCCCGGCGACATCGCCGAGGGGATGCATGCCGTGGGGCGGACGGAGCGGGGCATCGCCCGCGTCGCCCCCCTGCTGCGGCGGGTCGCCGCGGCGGACGTCGCCCGGCTGCGCGCCGCGGACTCGCTCGCCGCCCAGGAGGCCATCGCCGGCCGGCTGTTCCGGCGGCCGCTGGTCAGGGCCGCGCTCGCGGCCATCTTCAACCCGGTCTCGGGGCGGCTGCTGCTGCGCGATCCCGTCTACTACGGTGAAGCCAGGCGCAACGCCCCGGCCTACCTGAAGGAGCGGGTGACGACCACCCTCGCGCATCACCGCTTCGACGACTGCTTCATCCTGTCGCTGTTTCTCAACGGCCACCTCCGCAACAGCGCCTCGCTGCCGATCGAGCTCGACGAGGACGCCTACGCGGTCATGCAGCAGCGGATGCCGCGGCTGACGTTCGTGCGATCGTGCATCCTCGACTATCTGGACCGCCAGCCCGCGGCCAGCTTCGACGCCTTCTCGCTGTCGGATCTCGGCGGCTACCTAACGGTGGATGAGTTCAGCGTGCTGCTCGAGCGTGTCGATCGCGCCGGCGGCGCGGGGGCGACGGTGTGCATCCGCGAGTACATCTCCAGCCCGACGACGCGGGCGCGCTGGCCGGCGTCGCTGCAGCGGCGGCCCGAGCTCGAACGGGAGCTGCTGCGGACCGATCGCTCGGTCGGTTGCACGTTTGTCTGCGCCGCCAAGCCGCTGTCGCCGGTCCACTGACCGCCGCTGATGAGAGGGGTGCGCTCGATCGGCCGGCTGGTGCGCGATTTCGTCATCTTCACGGCGGTCGTGGCATCGCTGCCGGTCCTGGCGCTGGTGCGGCAGCTGCGGCGGAGGGATGCGAAATGACGGCGGCGGCCGCGGCGCTGCTGGCCGCCCTGCTGTCGGCCTTCGCCTGGTGGCGGTTTCACTACTTCCACAGAAACCCGCCACGACACGCTCCGCCGGGCCGCGACCCGGTCTGCGCCGCGGACGGCCGCATCGTCTACGTCGAGCCGGTCGTCTTTCCTGACGGCGGGAACGCGTATCACCAGCGCGTCGGCTCGGTGTTCGATCTGGCCGGCGGCTGGTCGGTGATCGCCACCTATCTCGGGATCTTCGACGTCCACGTGGTGCGCGCCCCGATTGCCGGCCGGGTCAGGCTGCATCGCATCGCGCCGCTCGGAGAGAACGCCTCGATGGGCCGGTCCTTCATCTACGCGGCGCTCCGGCGCCCGCTGCCCGCGGGCCGGCGGGGGTATCTCGACAAGAACGAGTTTCTCAGCGTCGACATCGAGGGCGACGGCCGCGTCCTGGTGGTGCTGATGGCCGACTGGTGGATCGACCAGATCACGCCGTTTGTCGAAGACGGAGCGTGGATCGAGCGCGGGCAGGCAATCGGCAAGATCCTGATGGGCTCGCAGGTGGACGTCTGGGTGCCCGAGGGATGGATCGAGCCGGCGCCGGCGGTCGGCGATCGGGTCAGGGCCGGCGAGATGGTGCTCGGCACGCGCACCGCGCCGCGCTGAGGCGGCGGCACTACTCGAGCTGGATCGGTTCGGGCTCGTGCACGTCCGGCGCGGGCACGGGCAGCGCCATCAGCAGCCGCGCGCACGCATTCCATCGCAGCAGCGAATCGTCGTTGCCGGCGGGGCGGTGCGTCTCGGCGCGCTCGTACGCCGCCATCGCCTCGCGCAGCGAGTCGGCCGCGGCGGCCGCGGCGCCGTGGCGATCCCGCGCCAGGACGGCCTTGGCCCGGCGCTCGCGGATGATGCCGGCGTAGTAGGCCCGCTCGTATTCGTCGGGCAGGGCGGCGGCGATCTCCGTAGCCCTCGTTGGCGCGCGCGGCGACGCGTCGTGCAGGAACTGGTCGGTCAGGGCGAGCAGCAGCGTGACCTGCGCCTCGCGGTTGGCCGGATCGACCCGGAGCACGTCCAGGCAGATGCTCTCGGCCTCTCCCGGCTCGTTCAGCAGGCGGTAGCGCTCGGCCTTGGCGAGCGC
>JBDTOB010000016.1:0-19060 GCA_039933435.1 Acidobacteriota bacterium
TGGCCTCGCGGTACTTGGCGGCGACGATCGGGGCGACGTGCTCGTCGGTCTGGAATTCGATCACCAGATCGACTTTTTCACGCACCAGGACGTCGGCGTTGCGCTGCGCGATCTTGGGGTTGTAGCGGTTGTCGACCGAGATGAGCTCGATCCCCTGCGCGGCGGCGGCGCGCTGCAGGCCGGTCGAGATCTCCTTGGAGAACTGGTAGTCGGTGCCCTGGGCGGCGTAGCCGAGACGGTAGGGGCGCTGTTTGAACGGGCGCAGGTACGAACGGTAGAGGTTCTCGCCGACCTTCTCAACCATCCCGCACCGCTCGAGCGTGTAGAGCAGGCGGAAGGCCATGCTCTTTGGCAGCCCGCTGCGCGCCGCGACCTCGCGAAGCGGCAGCGCTTCGCCGGACGACCGGAACGCTGACAGCAGTTGCGACGAATGCACGACCGACTTGACCAGATACGGATCCCGCGCCGAAGGCTTTTCACTCATGGGCTCACGTTCCTGTCGCTCGATGCCGGGAAGGGCGACAGTATGCGCCACCGTTTTGCATAGCGCAACAAAAAGTAGCGAAAATGTCACACTGACGCGCCGAGAGCGCCAAAAACGAAGGATGAGGGAAACCGTGCTACATAAGGAGCGTTTGGCCACCTGTCCCCGGCCGGACGTCCTGATCGAGGCGTCCGGCATCACCAAATCGTTCGCCGGCGTGCGCGCCCTGCGGGACGTCTCGTTCGAGCTGCGGGCGGGCGAGGTCCACGCGCTCGTCGGCGAGAACGGCGCCGGCAAGTCGACGTTCATCCGGATCGTGACCGGGGCGGAGCGCGCCGATGCCGGTGTGCTTCGCATTGCCGGGACACGGGTGCCGGATCTCGATCCGCATCAGGCGCGGGCGCTGGGGATTGCGGCGATCTACCAGCAGCCGTCGCTCTTTCCGCATCTCACGGTGGCGGAAAACATCGCCTTCGGGCATGAAGAGGCGCGGCCGTGGGCCCGGGTGCGCTGGGCCGGTCGCCGCGGCCGCGCCGCGGAGCTCCTCGACCGCATCGGCGCGCCGATCGATCCCGACCGGCTGGTCGACTCGCTCAGCATGCCCGAGCAGCAGATGGTCGAGATTGCCCGGGCGCTGGGCGCGTCTGCGCGCGTCGTCATCATGGACGAGCCCACCGCGTCGCTGAGCACGCGCGAAGTCGAGCGGCTCTTTGCGGTGATCGCGAGGCTGCGCGCGGTGGGCACCGGTGTGATCTACATCTCCCATCGCCTCGAGGAAATCAACACGATCGCCGACCGCATCACCGTGCTCCGCGACGGCGCCACCATCGCCACGCGCGAGGCCGACACGGTCGATCGGTCCGAGCTGATTCGGCTGATGGTCGGGCGCGAGCTGTCGGCGGTGTTCCCCAAGCGCGCCGTGCCGGCCGGCGACGTGGTCCTCGAGGTCCGCGGCCTGGCGCATCGCGGCAGCGGCGTCCACGACGTCTCCTTCTCGGTCAGGGCGGGAGAGATTCTCGGCATCGCTGGCCTGGTCGGCTCCGGGCGCACCCAGCTGGCCGAAGTGCTGTTCGGCCTCGCACCCGCCGACGCGGGGGAGATTCTATTGAAGGGCCGCGCCGTCCGGATCGCCTCACCCGCGGACGCCGTGCAGCACGGCATCGGCTACGTTCCCGAGGATCGCCGTCAGCACGGGGTCGTCCTCGAGATGTCGATTGCGGCCAACGCCAGCCTGGCGAGCCTGGGCGCGGTGGCCCGGCACGGGCTCATCGACACGGCGGCGGAAACCCGCAGTGCGGAAGCGCATGTCGAACAGTTGCGGATCAAGACGCCGGGGGTGGCGACCGAGGTGGGGGCGCTCTCCGGCGGCAATCAGCAGAAGGTGGCGCTGGCGCGGTGGCTGTCGATTCAGCCCGCGGTGCTGATTCTCGATGAGCCGACGCAGGGCGTCGATGTCGGCTCGAAAGCCGAGATCCACGGGCTGATGCAGACCCTTGCCGAGCGGGGCCTGGCGATCATCATGATCTCGTCAGAGCTGCCGGAGGTGCTGGGCATGAGCGACCGCGTCGCGGTGATGCACGCCGGCACCATCCGCTGCATTCTGCCCCGCGCCGACGCGACGCAGGACCGGATCATGGAGGCGGCGTTCGGGGGACGGAAATAGGGGGCCGGGGGCGGGGGACTATCGGCGAATGGTTGGGACCGCGCGACCGGATAAAGATGCGGTTGCGCGCGGCGAATGGCCGATAGCACCCCGTGTGGCCCGTATCTGACCCGGCGGCTCGTCCACGTTGGCCTCCCTCGCAAGTCTTGCTGATTCGAAGATGGACCTCTTTGCCCCCGTCGTCAAGCTCTACGCGGCGCGCGGCGCTCCGATCCCTTGGCCCCCGGGGCACGTTCTCTGTTCTAACCCCCTTCAATCAGCTGCGTCAGCGCCGGGGTGTGACCGAGCAGCCGCGCGTAGAGAGCGATCTGCCCACGGTGGTATTCCTCGTGGCCAATGGCGTGGTGCAGCCAGGTCAGGCGGCTGGCCGGCTCGCCGTTGAACTGCATGATGGGCTGCAGCAGCAGCTGCTCGCCGGCGTCCTGCAGTCGCGCCCGCGTTTCGTTCTTGGCGGTCTCGAGCAGCGCGATCAGCGGCCGCTTGCCCTCGATCTGCGCACGGGTGCCGGCGTACTCGCGAATGAACGCGGCGTAATCCTGCCGCTGAAAGTTGCCGTCCGGCCGCGCCAGTTCGCCCGCCGCCATCAGCGCGAACTCGGCGATGTGCTGCGCCAGCGCCGTCACCGTGCGGCTTCTGGAGGTGGGGCGGAACCCGAACTCCGAGTCAGGAATGTTCTCGAGCTCGGCGATCACGCCGTTGCGCGTGTAGGCCCACGCCTCGAGCGCGTCATCGAGCAGGTGTGATCCGGCCATCGGGCAGACCTCCAGTGCGCCGCATGCGCACCTCAAATCCTAGCATCGACAGGATGCAGGGTTCTACAGGGTGCCGCAAGGTTCCACGGGGTTCTACGGGGTTCGGTTCTGCGGGGTTCTACGGGGTTCGGTTCTGCGGGGTTCTGCGGTCCAGAACAGCGGTCGGTATCGCCAGACTGCGGCAACGGTATAATGCGCGCGATGACGCTGTATCAGGTCGACGACGAAGGGCGCCTGTTCATCTCGCCGGCGATCGAAGACTGGGACGACGCCGCCAGGTTCAAGATCGATGTGGTCATCGATCTCGAAGGGGGCCTCGACCAGTGCATTCCGACCAAGCCCGGGTCCTGCCTCTACGTCTACTTCCCGATCTTCGACGAGGAACTGCCCGAGCCGGCCCGGCTCGACGCGGTGGCGATGATGGGGGCGCACCTGATTCGCCATGGGCATCGCGTCCTGTCGCATTGCGGCATGGGCTACAACCGCTCGGCGCTGGTCGCCGGCCGCATCCTGCACCACCTCGGCATGGGCGGCCCGGAGGTGGTCGAGCGGCTGCGGGAGCGGCGGCCCGGGGCGTTGTTCAACGAGGCCTTCGCCGAACACCTTTACGGCTTGCCGTTCACGCCAGCGCGGCTGGCGTAACGGACCGTTCGCGGGGCCCGTCGATGCGGGCTTCCGGCCGCATCGTCACGGACATCTCTCTGCCGGCCATGCGCCGCGACGCCGACCGCAGCTACAATCCACACATGTCAGACGAAGATCTCAAAGCCGAGCTCGAGCGCCTCAAGGCGGAAAACGAGCAGCTCAAGACCCAGCGCGGCCGCAGCACCGGTCTCAAGGTGAGCGAAAAGGGAGGGGTGTCGGTCTATGGGCTGGGGCGCTTTCCCGTCACCCTCTACAAGGAGCAGTGGACGAAGCTCCTGGAAATGGCGGACGAGATCCGCGCCTTCATCAAGGAGCACGAGTCGAAGCTGAAGGCGAAGCCGGAATAACCGGCCCCGGCCACCGGCTCATCTGCGCGGCGCGAGCGAGGGTAGACTAGGCGGCAGAGATCATGCTGCGCGCGATCGAGGGAGCCGGGGTTCTCGCGCTCCTGTCGGTGTTCTTCGCCTACATTCTGGCGCCCGCCCTGCCGCCGGTCCGGAGGCGTGTGCGCGTCGGCCGCCGCCGTCGTCCGATTTCCGATACCGGTGCCATCCTCGTCGTCTACGCCGCGATCGCCGTGCCCGCGGTCCTGGCGTGGCGGGCGGCGGCGCCGTCGGTGCGGCACTGGATTGCGGTGACCGCCCCCGCCAGCCTCGAACGGCTGTTTCCCCACGGCCCGAACGCATCTCTCGATACCGCGGTGGCGCGGTTGCCGCTGTCGCCCGTGGCGCGGCGTCCGCTGCGGCAGGGCATCGCGTGGCTGGCCGCCCTACTCGAGCGCAGCACGCGCTCGACGCTGGCCGAACTGGTCGAAGCCGCGCGCTACGCCCGCTGGCTCGCGGTGACCCCGGTGCTGGCCTTCCTGCTGCTGACCGCGGCGCCGGTCTTCCAGCGCTCCGCGCTCCGGGTGCTGCCGCGTGGACACCTGCAGTGGCGCTTCGAGGAATATCTCCGCGACGTCAACAGCGCGCTCGCCGGCTACGTCCGGGCGCAGGCGGCCGCGGCGGTGTTCGTCGGCGCGGCCTGTGTGGCGGGGTTCGTCCTCCTCGGCACTCCATCCGCGATTTCGCTGGGCGTGCTGGCGGGGATCCTCGAGCTGGTGCCGGCCATTGGTCCGCTGACGACGCTGCTGATTGCCACCTCGCAGGCCGAGCACGTCGTCCCGGTCGTCCTCTTTCTGGCGGCGCTCCGGATTCTCCAGGACTACGTTGTCTATCCGCGGCTGATCCGCCGCGGCATGCACCTTTCGACCGCGGTCGTGATCCTGACGGTGTGGATCGGCGCCGCGCTCGCGCAGGCGCCCGGGGTCGTCGTCGCCATCCCCGTCGCCGGATTCCTCTCGGTCAGCCTGCGCCACTGGCGCGAGTATCGCGAGATCGAACGGCTGGTAGCGGCCACCCCTCGTCAGCTGGTCTAGCGGTTACGTTTCCGATTCGCGTTCAAGGTTCCGCGAGCCGCCGCTCGTGGTCCTCGAGACGGCCTGGAACCGGATTTCGTTCAGCATTGACCCCGGTCGGCCGGCCGCAGGCTCCGCCACGGCTCCTCGTCGTAGCAGTCCACCAGGAACGGCCCCTTCGCCTCCGCCGGCGACAGGATCGCCAGAAAGGTCATCGGCTGCCTCGACGGATTGAAGATGGCGTGCACCATGCCCATGGGAATGAACGCGCACTCGCCGGTTCTGAGCGTCTGCCGTTCGCGGTCCACCCACTGTTCGGCGACCCCCTCGACGACGTAGATGATTTCCTCGCGGCGGGGATGGTAATGAAAGCGGTGCCCGGTTCCCGGCCTCATCGTCACCCGCACCAGCGTGAGCTGATCGGTGTCGGTCATCCCCGGGCGCGACAGCCACCAGTGTTTGCCCCAGGGCGCCAGCTCGATCTGCGCCTTGCGTTTGGTGACGAACCGCAGCGGCGTGCTCTCTGCCCGCTTCGCGCTCATCGTCCCCCCGTTCTGCGAATGCTCTTGAACGACCGGATCTGCGCGGCGATGGCACGCTCGGCGGGCAGCCGCTCGACCGAGCTGGCGCCATAGAAGCCGTCGACGCCGCGGCAGTGCTGGATGATGTACTCCGCATCGGGCGGCTCGGAGATCGGCCCGCCGTGGCAGATGACCAGCACCTCCTTGCGCACGCCGCGGGCCGCGTCGGCAATTAGCTGAATCCGTTCGACGCACGACTCCAGCGTCTTCGAGCTCTTGGCGCCAATCGAGCCGCCTGTGGTCACGCCCATGTGCGCGACGATCAGGTCGGCGCCGGCGTCGGTCATGCGCTCGGCCTCTTCCGGATTGAAGACGTACGGCGTGGTCAGCAGGTCCATCTCGGAGGCGAGGCGGATGATGTCGACTTCGAGCTGGTAGCTCATGCCGGTCTCTTCGAACGCCTGGCGCATGTCGCCGTCGAACAGCCCGACGGTGGGAAAGTTCTGCACTCCGGCGAAGCCGAGCGTGCGCAGCTCCTCGAGGAACAAGCGGGGGATGATGAACGGGTCGGTGCCGTTGACGCCGGCCAGCACCGGCGTCCGCTTCACCACCGGGAGGACCTCGTAAGCCATCTCCTTGACGATCTCGTTGGCGTTGCCGTACGCCAGGAGGCCGGCGGAGCTGCCCCGGCCAGCCATCCGGTAGCGCCCCGAGTTGTAGACGATCAGCAGGTCGATGCCGCCGGCTTCTTCGCTGACCGCCGACAGGCCGGTGCCGGCGCCGCCGCCGATGATCGGCTCGCCGCGCGCGATCTGTTCGCGAAAGCGCTTGAGAATGGCCGCCCTTGAATTGTCCACCTTGCTCACGACACCGCCTCCGCCGCGATCGCGTCAGGATCGCGCATTGAGAGTCCTGGCTCGCCGGGATGACGCCGGCGCAGCCTTCATGAGTTCAACCAGCTTGCGTGCCGCCGTGTCCGCGAAGGCGGGGTCATTGATGTGCAGGTCGAGCTCGGTCACGTCCGCGCCCGGAAGGCCGGAGCGGATGGCGTCGTGGAGCGCGCGCCGCGCCGCCGGATCGTCGAACGGCTGTCCTGCTCGATCGATGGCGGAGACGCCCCTGCCCGGCAGCAGCACCGCGACGGGCCCCGTCGCCGCCGTCAGCTTCCGCGCGATGGTGGCGCCGATGGCGGCATTCTCCTCCGCTGTCGTCCGCATCAGGGTGACGTTGGCATTGTGCCGGTGGAACCACCGCGCCCTGAACTTCTCCGGCACGCTGTCCGGGCCGTAGAAGTTGACCATGTCGAGCGCGCCGGTGGAAACGACCTGCGGCACGCCGGCCGCCGCCGCCGCCTCCAGCCGCCGCGGTCCGGCGCTCAGGAATCCGCCCACCTCTTCGTCGGCGAGCTCGGTGGTGGTCAGGTCGAGGACGCCGGCGATCAGGCCTTCCGCGATCAGCGACTCCATCGCCTGGCCGCCGTTCCCGGTGGCGTGGAACACCAGCACTTCGTAGCCGGTGCGCTCCAGCGTCTCCCGCGCGCGCTCGACGCACGGGGTGGTGACGCCGAACATCGTCGCCGCCACCAGCGGCCGGTCGGCGGATTCCGGTAGCGGCGGAGGATGCGCGACCAGTCCGGCCATGGCGGCGGCCGCCTGCGACAGCACCTGACGGCTGATGCGGTTGAGGCCGAGAATGTCGACCACCGCGTTGAGCATGAAGATGTCCTTGTCGCCGACGAACTGGCGGACCGTGCCGGAGGCGAGCGTGCTCACCATCACCTTGGGCACGCCGAGCGGCAGCGTCTGCATCGCCGCGGTCGCGATCGTGGTCCCGGCCGATCCGCCGAGCCCGAGGACCCCCTGGAGGTCGCCGCGGGAGAAGGCCTCGCGCGCCAGCCGGGCGGCGCCGCGCGCCGCGACGGTGACGGCCTCGCCCCGATCCGCCCGGCGCCGCACCTCGTCCAGCGGCGTGCCGCCGAGCGCGAACAGCTGTGCCCGGGAGACGTCTGCCTCGACCGCGGGCGCGCCGAGCGCCCCCGCGTCGACGAGCGTGACGGCCACGCCCCAGGCGCCGAGCAGCTGGCGGACGAAATCGGCTTCGCGGCCTTTGGTATCGAGCGTGGCGATCAGGAAGACTGAGGACATCGCGTGCCGGCGCCGGCAGAAGCGGCGCTACAGCATACCCTCAACCGACGCACGAGGTTTGACCCCTGCCTGGCGCGCCGTTATAGTCCGACCCTGCCATGCGATTCATCTTCATGCTCGTTGCTGCCGCCCTGACGATGGTGCCTGTTCCCCAGAATACGGCGCAGAACCCGCTGCGTGTGTTCATCCGGTCGGGGCCGAAGTCGCATGGTCCAGGGGCCCACGATCATCCGCGCTTCCTCAAGGAGTGGGTGCCGCTGCTGAACGCGCGCGGGGCGCGGGCGACCGGCGGCGACGCCTTTCCGACCAGGGCGCAGCTCGACGATACCGACGTCCTGGTGCTGCACGCCCAGGATGCCGGCAACATCTCAGACCCCGCCGATCGCAGGAACCTCAACGACTTCCTGGCACGCGGCGGCGGACTGGTGGTGATCCATGCCGCGGCGGTCTCAACCGATCCCGACTGGTACAAGGACATGACCGGCGGCTCGTGGCGCAACGGGACGACGAAGTGGCTGGAAGGGCCGATGCAGCTCTACTTCACCGACCGCGACAGCCCGATCACCAGGGACGTGTCGAACTGGGCGATGGACGACGAGATCTATTACGACATGGATCTGCGGCCCGACGTGCGGGTGCTGGCCGCGGCCTACACCCCCAAGGCGTCCGGCGCGCGCAACGCCGCGGCGCAGAAGCGCGCCGAGGAGCTGACCGGCGGGGGCAAGCAGGTCAGCATCTACGACTACCAGCCGCAGATGTGGACCTACGAGCGGACCATCGAAGGCGGCAGCGCCCCGTACCGATCGTTCGTCTCGATCCCCGGCCATCTCTACGAAAACTTCAACCGGCCCAATTATCGGGCCATCCTGCTGCGCGGTATCGCCTGGGCGGGCAAGCGCACCGACGTCGATCAGCTGCTGGCCGCGGACGAACGCGGTGACGCGCTGCGCTACGTCGAGGGCGGACCGACGCACCCGCTGAAGGCGGCGGCGAAGCTCGAGGTGCACCCGGACTTCGACATCTCGCTGGTGGCGTCCGAGCCGCTGATCCACAAGGCGATGGACATCGACTGGGACGAAAAGGGCCGGCTGTGGGTCTCCGAGACGCCTGAATATCCCAATGGACGACGGGTGCCCAACACGACGCCGTGGAAGGACACCGGGTCGCTGCAGCCGAATGTCCAGGACCGCGAGCCGGAGGACACGATCTCGATCCTGTCCGACACCAACGGCGACGGCATCATGGACAAGAAGCAGGTGTTTGCCGACAAGCTCGAGCTGGTGACCGGCTTCGTGCTCTATCGTCACGGCGTCATCGCCTCGACCTCGCCCGATATCTGGTACCTCGAAGACACCAATGGCGACGGCGTCGCCGACAAGCGGACCAAACTGTACACCGGCCTCGGCATCACCGACACCCACGCGGTGATCAACAACCTGCGCTGGGGTCTCGACGGCTGGATCTACGCGACCCACGGCTACAGCGTCGGCAACGTCACCTCTCCCGATGGCAGCCGGCAGTTCGGCCGCGACGGCAGCGGCGTGGTCCGCTTCAAGCCGGACGGCAGCGCCTTCGAGCAGTACAGCAGCCGCGGCGGCAATACCTGGGGGCTCGACATCACCTGGGACGGCCAGGTGTTCTGGACCCAGCCGACCAGCGGTACGGTCTTCTTCCATACCGTCCTGCCCGAATCGATCCTGGCGAAGGCCAAGGTGCCTGGGACGACGTCGTGGAAAGGGATGATCACCGGCCAGAAGACGTATCCGCTGATGACCTGGCCCGAGCAGGCCTACGTCCAGATCGATCTGGTCGGCCAGTTCACCGCCGCCGCCGGCTGCGCCATCTACGAGGGGGGCGCCTGGCCGGAGAAGTGGAACTACTCCTACTTCACCGGCGAGCCGACGCTGAACATCGTCCATCAGCAGTTCGTGACCCCGGACGGCGTCAGCTACACCACCCACAAGGAAGCGGGACGCGAAGAGACCGAGTTCATCCGCAGCCGAGACATGTGGTTCCGGCCGATCGAAAACCGCGTCGGCCCCGACGGCGCGCTCTACATTGTCGATTTCTACAACCAGGCGGTGATCCACAACGACACCCGCGGTCCGCTGCACGGCCCGGCCAACGCCGCGGTGCGCCCGGACCGCGACCACTTCTTCGGGCGCATCTGGCGGGTGCAGCACAAACAGGCGAAGAAGCTGAACGTGCCGGTGCTCGACCCGACGGATCTCCCCGCGCTGCTGCGGACGATGGAGACGAGCCCGAACGCGCACGTGAAATCGACGGCCTGGCGGTTGGCGCAGGAGAACTTCGCCGGCGATCCGCGGCTGGCGAAGGTCAGCCGGCCGATGGGCAGCAAGGCGCTGCGACTCTACGAGCAGGCGGCGGCCGCCGGCGCGGCACCGGCGCGGCGGGAGATGCTGGACGCGTTCGCGCAGGCGACCGACAACTGGACCCGGTCGGCGATTGCGGCGGGGGCGACCGCGGCGGCGGGCGCGTACATCGTCGACGCGCTGGCCTACGCAAAGCCGGAGGCGCTCACCGACCTGGTCACCGCGATACTGCCGGCTGCCCTGCCGGCTGCGGCCGGCCGACTGCTGGCGGCCGCGGCGGGTGCGCGTCCCCAGGCGGTGCCGCTGAAGGTCGCGGTGGTGCGGGCGGTGTCGCAGATGAGCGGCAGCCTGACGATGGATGCGGCGGCCACGAAGGCGATGCGGGCGCTCCTGGAGGATCCGGCAACGACCGCCACCGCGCTGCCGATCGTGGCCAGATGGGATACCGCGGGGGTGCTGAAAGCCTCTGCGGAGTCGCGCGCGGCTGCGCTGCTCGGCGAGCTGGGCGCGTCCGCGACGGCCGCCGACAGGCGGGCGGAGCTGGCGGGGAGCCTGCTGATGCTGCCGCCGCAGCGGGCGGCGGTGCTGGCCGCACTGGCACCGCAGCTTGGCGACCCCGCGGTCCCTGACGCGCTCAAGACCCGCCTGGTCGCGACCATCGGCGACCATCCCGGCGCGGATGCCGATGCGATGCTCGTCGGCGCGCTGGAGAAGTCACTGTCGATACCGGTCTTCGATCAGATCCTCAAGCGCCCGGAGTCCGCTGCCGTCCTGCTGACCGCGATGCAGGCCGGACGCATCACTCCCGCGCAGCTCGGCCCGGCGAACGTGGCCCGCCTCCGTACCCATCCCAACCCGCAGGTGGCGCAGCAGGCCGCGACGGTGCTTGACGCGCTGACGCCGCAGGTCCGGCAGCGGGCCGACGCCCTCGCCGCGCTGCTGCCGGAGATCGACCAGGGCGGGGACGCCGCCCGGGGCCGGGCGCTGTTCACCGGCACCTGCGCCAGCTGCCACCGGCTCGGCGACATCGGCAAGGACGTCGGCCCGCCGTTGAACGGCATCGGCGTGCATCCGCGCTCCGAGCTGCTGGTCCACATCGTCGATCCCAATCGCCAGGTCGATCCCAGCTTCTGGCAGTGGAACGTCACCACCAAAAGAGGGGAGACGCTGAGCGGCATCATCGCCAACGAGAACGCCGCCAGCCTGACGCTGCGGAGCGCCGGGGGGGACGTCGAGATCAAGAAAGAGGACATCGCGACGCGCGACAACACCCGCCGGTCGCTGATGCCCGAAGGATTCGACGCGCTTGGCGCGGGGCCGCTGCGCGACATCATGGCGTTCCTGGCCTCAGCCACCGTGCAGGACGCCAAAGAGATCGTGCCCGGGGGCAAGGCGGGTGGGCGCGGCGACGCGCCGCTGCCGGAGACCAAGCCGATTGTCTGGGCGCCGGGCAAGCTGAAGGTGCTGGTCATCGGCGGCGGCAGCTCGCACGACTTCGGCCGCTTCTTCGGCGGCACCGACTCGGCGACGTTGACGGCCGCCGGCTTCAGCGTCAACTACACCGAAGACCGCGACCAGGCGGCCGCGGCGCTCGGCACGGCGGACGTCGCGGTGATCAGCGTCAACCGCCAGTTCTTCGACACGCCCGAATATCGCCAGGCGGTCATGGACTTCGCCGATCGCGGCAAGGGGCTGGTGATGCTCCACCCAGGGACCTGGTATGGCTACGCGCAGTGGCCCGAGCTCAACGCCCGGATCATCGGCGGCGGCGCTCGCGGCCACGACCGCATCGCGAAATTCTCGGTCCATGCCGTCAAGCCCGATCATCCGGTGATGAAGGGAGTGCCGGCGGCATTCGACGTCGAGGACGAGCTCTATTACATCAACGCCGAACCGGACAAGGTGCCGGCCGGCACCGCGCCGATCGACGTGCTGGCAGAAACCTCGCCGAGCGTGAAGTTCAGCAAGCCCCATCCGTCTGTCTGGATCACGACGCACCCGTCGGCCCGCATCGTCGGCATCGCCCTCGGCCACGACGAGCGCGTCCACGATCTGCCGGCGTTCCGGACGCTGCTGACGAATGCGGTGAGGTGGGTGGCGAAGCAGTAGCCGCCGCTCGGGGCCGGACCCGGCCACCGTATCGTCACGCCGCTGCCAATTCTGTCAGCGTCGGGGGCTGGTCCGGGGCTGTCGTCGCGAGAAAACCCAGGAAAAGCTGCCGTTGACCGGGCCGGCACGTCCATTGCTCTCGCTTCAGGTGTTCCCCCTGGAGTATTTGAAACAATGACCCGCACTGTTGGCGCCGCATTTGGATTCCTGCTCGTCGTGCTCTTCTTCGCAGCCGTGGCTGTGCAGACGACGCGCGCGGCCTCACCCTCCGTCAGTTCCACCCACAGCCGCGCCCGGTAGCCCCGAGGGGCGACCGACGGGCTGCGGTTCGCGGCAGGAACCGGGGGATGCGACAATCCCCGGATGAGCCTTGCGCATCTGACCCTGCCCACGCGCGACGTCGACGGCACCGCCTCGTTCTTCGAACACACACTCGGATACGCCCGCAACCCTGTCCCCGGCAACTCGCCGGTCGAAGCGCTCTGGCTCGACATCGGGCGGGGGCAGGAGATGCACGTCTTCTACGTGGACGGCTTCGAATCCGGCCCCTACGAGGGGGAATTCGGCCGACACGTGGCGCTGTTCCAGCCGCTGGCGGACTTCGCGGCGCTGAAGGCGCGCCTCGTCAGCGCCGGAGGCGTCCTGATCGCTCCGCTGCGTGCGACCCCCTTCGAGCGCTTCTTCTTCCGGGAGCCGGTCAACGGCTACGTCTTCGAAGTCGTCGACGCAGCCCGCGCGCGGGACCGCTGACCTCCGCTCAGACCCCTTTGGCGATCCACTTCGACCAGTAGAACGTCATCGGCACCTGGCCGGTGTTGACGATGCCGTGGAGGACGTTGGCGGCGCAGTACATGATCGCCCCCGGCCCGACCTGGGTCGTCTTGCCGTCGCAGACGATCTCCCCGGTGCCGTCCGCCACGATCATGAATTCCTCTTCGGCGTGCTGGTGGGGAGGGTGCGGGCTGGCGCCCGGATCGAGCACGGCCATGCCGGTGCACATCCCCGCCAGTTGATCGGTCGGGCCGTTGTAGTGCACGAACACGCGGCAGCCGTTCTGGACCTCCGCCGTCAGCGCCGCGAGTCCGAGGACACCGTCGGGCAGCTTGGCGTTCGCCGCGTCGAGATAGACGACGCTGTCTGTGTTGTCAGCCATGGCGTTGATCCTTGAACATCGCGGCGGCTGTGGTCAAGCGGCGTTCAGCCGAGCAGCTCCCGTACTCGCGGCGCCACCCGGGTCCCATACAATTCGATGCTGGTCATGAGCGTGTCGTGGGGCAGCGTGCCGTGGCTGTACTTCATATCGAACCGTGCCAGCCCGAGCGCCTTCACCACTCTGGCGATCTTGGTGGCGACGGTGTCCGGCGCGCCGACGAAGAGCGCGCCGTCGGGGCCGGCCGCCTGTTCGAACTGCCGCCGCTCCATCGGCTGCCAGCCGCGCTCGGCGCCAATGCGGTTCATCATCACCGAGTAGTGCGGCCAGAGCTCCTCCCGCGCCGCGTCGTCGGTGGCGGCGATGTGCCCCGGCGAGTGGACGCCGACCGGCTGTGACGGCTGCCCGGATTGTTCGAGGGTTCGGTGGTAGAGCTCCACCAGCGGCAGAAAGCGCTCGGGGCTGCCGCCGATCACCGCCAGCATCAGCGGAAATCCGTAGCGGGCGGCGCGGGCCACCGACGCCGGGGTGCCGCCGACGGCAACCGAGGTCCGGAGCGGCGTGGTTTCGCTGGGCGGGTAGACGTGCTGGTTCACGAGCGGCGGCCGCGTCCGTCCGCTCCACGTCACCGGCTGGCCGGCGATCAGCCTGGCGAAGATGTCGAGCTTCTCCTCGAACAGCGTTTCGTAGGCGGACAGGTCGTACCCGAACAAAGGAAACGACTCGGTGAACGATCCCCGTCCCACGATCGCCTCCGCGCGTCCGTTGGAGAGCGCGTTGAGCGTCGAAAAGCGCTGGAAGACGCGGATCGGATCGTCCGAGCTGAGCACGGTGACCGCCGACCCCAGACGGATGCGCGTCGTTCGGGCGGCGATGGCGGCGAGCACCACTTCCGGCGCCGAGATGGAAAAGTCAGGGCGATGGTGTTCGCCGAGGCCGATGAAGTCCACGCCCACCTGGTCGGCGAGCACCCCCTGTGCGAGGACGTCGCGGAGCACCTCGGCCTGAGGCAGCGGCCGGCCGTGCTGGTCGATGGTCACGTCTCCGAAGGTGTCGAGGCCCAGTTCCAGTGTCTGCGTCATATGCCTTCAATCTTGCCTCATTGACGTGTCGTTACGCCCGGCCCTCCATCCCGGCGGGAGCCCCCCTGGCGCCACCAGCCGTGACAGAATGATCCGGGTGGGGAGCGTCGGACTCCCGGCGTCTGCTCATCACGCGTCGATCAAGAAGGAGATGCACGATGGCCGAGAAGAAAATCATTGCGGTGGTGGGGGCGACCGGCTCGCAGGGCGGAGGCCTGGCGCGCGCCATCCTCGCCGACAAGAGCGGGCCATTCGCCTGCCGCGCCATCACCCGCGATCCCAATAAGGACAAGGGGCAGGCACTCGCGGCGCAAGGTGCCGAGGTCGTCCAGGCGGATATCGACGACGTCAAAAGCCTCGAGAAGGCGTTTGCCGGCGCCTACGGCGCCTACTGCGTGACCAACTTCTGGGAGCACTTCTCCGCCGAGAAGGAGACCGCGCAGGCGAAGAACCTGGCCGAGGCGGCGAAGGCGGCGAAGCTGCAGCACGTCATCTGGTCAACGCTCGAGGATACGCGCCTGCTGATGAAGCCCGACGACGCCCGGATGCCGATGCTGCAGGGCAAGTACCGCGTGCCGCACTTCGACGCCAAGGCGGAGGCCGACGTGTTCTTCAAGGACCTCCCCACGACCAAGCTGATCACGACGTTCTACTGGGACAACATCTACGCGTTCGGTCTCGCGCCGAAGAAGCAGGCGGACGGAAGCTACGGCTGGACGCTACCGCTGGGCAAAGCCCGGCTCTCGGGGATTGCCGCGGAAGACATCGGCAAGATCGCCTACGGCATCTTCAAGGCCGGGCCGAAGTACATCGGCAAGACCGTCGGCGTCGGCGGAGAGAACCTGACGCTCGACGAGATGGCCGGGAAGATGTCGAAAGGGCTCGGGGTGACCGTCAAGTACCACGCCGTCGAGCCTGACGCTTACCGCCAGTTCGGATTCCCGAGTGCCGACGAACTGGGCAACATGTTCCAGGTCTATCGCGATTTCGAGCCGCAGATGCTCGGACAGCGTGACACCGGGCTGGCCCGCACGCTCAACCCGGAGCTCCAGACCTTCGACCAGTGGCTGGCGAAGCACAAGAGCAAGATTCCGCTCGAATAGGCTGATGGCCAGTCGATCCGGCCGCGTTGCGCTCGTCGTCGTCATCGCGCTGGTGGTGCTTGCCGCTGCCAGCGCCGTGGTCGTACGCCGCGTCCTGGATGGCGGGTCGATTCGCGCCGCCGCCGAAACCCGCCTTACCGCGATGCTCGGCCAGCCGGTGCACATCGGCCGGCTGAGCATCGCCGTACTGCCGCGGCTGGCGGTCACCGGCGCCAACGTGACGGTCGGCCCTGGCGCGGGCACCGCACCCTCGGTCTCCGTCGATCGCATCACCATCGTCCCCACTCTTCGCTCGCTGATCCGCGGCCCGGCGGTCATCGAAGACGTCCGGCTCGAGGGCATGACGGTCTCGGTGCTGCGCGATCGCAGCGGCGCCTGGCACCTGCCAGGCGCGGTTCCCGCGCCGACGCCGGCCGGGCAGGCGGGCATCAGCGTCCAGCGCGTCCGGGTCAATGGCGGGCGTCTGCAGGTCTTCGACGAGCAGGCCGCGGGCGGGATGCGCCAGACCTCGAGCATCGACCGGGTGGAGGCCGACATCGTCTCGACCGACACCGGCCTGCGGCTGGCGCCGGTGAGCGGACGGATTGGCAGCGCCGCGATCAGCGGCGAGGCGACGACGGACGCCGCCGCCGCGCACCTCGACTTCAGCAGCGAGGCGATTGACGACGCGGACCTGCCGGCGCTGCTCGGCTTGATCGGCGCTCGCCGTCCTGACCTGCTGCGCCTGCACGCGCCAGCCGCGGCATCGATTGCCCTGACCCTCGACCGCCGTTCGTCCCGGCTCTCGGGCAAGGGCACGGTGCGCGCCCCCGATCTCGAGCTCGTGCCACTGCGGCTGCAGCAGTTCAGCGCCCCGTTCACGTTCGACGGTGCGCGTCTCGACCTGGATCCCACCGCGTTCTCGATCTACGGCGGCAGTCACCGGGGCTCCGTTGTCGTCGACATGGCGGGGGAGCCGCGATGGAGCATCGACAGCCGGGTCACGCAGCTGGACCTGGGAGCCTTTCTCAACGCGCTCTCGGCCTCGGACGCGCGGGTGGGCGGCACCGCGGTGGTCGCGGGGCACCTCCAGGGCCGTCTGGACGCGGCGCTGGCCGACACCGTCGCCGGCACCGCGCACCTGGTGGTTCGCGACGGCGTCATCCGGGAGTTCCCGCTGCTCGCCGCGATCAACCGCGCCGCGCACCTGACCGAGGGGGACGCCCGCGATACCAAGTTCCAGCGGTTGTCGGCGACCCTGGCGCTCGGCAGCGGACGCGCGACGACCAGCGATCTGGTGCTCGAGGCGGGCCAGGTGCGCGTCGAGGCGGCGGGCGCGATGGGCTTCGACCGCTCGCTGGCCTTGAAGGGCAAGGCGATTCTGTCAGCGGAGAAGGCCGCCGCGGCGATGCGCAGCGTGCGCGAACTGTCCGGCTTGCGCAACAGCCGCGGCGAGCTCGAGATCCCGCTGACCATCTCCGGCACGCTCGATGCCCCCGACTTCGGGCTCGATCTCAAGAGCATCATCGGCAAAGGGGTTGAGGACGAGCTGAAGCGCCGGCTGCGCGGCCTCTTCGGCCGCTGACGCCATGAGCTTTTCTGCCGGCGATGCCGTCCATGTGCGCGCGCTCGGCTCCGGGGTCGTCCGTGAGGTCCGGAACGCCGACCGCTATCTGGTCGACATCAAAGGCCGCGCCATTGTGGTGTCCGTGGATCAGCTCACGCCTGTCGAGCCTGTCCGACGGCGCCGCGGCGGCGGCGGCAGGGACGCGGCCGTCAGCGCACGCGTTCCCGACGACCGGACGGCGGCTGCCGCCGGACGCGCCATCGATCTCCACGGCCAGACCGTGCACGAGGCGATCGACACGCTCGATGGATTTCTGAACGAGATGCTGCTCGACGGCCAGGCGTTCGCGCGGATCATCCATGGCCGCAGCGGCGGCCGGCTCAAGGCGGCGGTGCAGCAGCGGCTGCGGGAGATGCCCTCGGTGCGAGGCTACCGGCTGGACCCCGACAACCCGGGCGTCACCATCGTCAGTTTCTAGGCATTCGCCGGTGCCGGGGCGTCAGCCCTTGACGGTGAAATTCCTGGCAATGAGCGCCGCACGGACCCGCTCGCGCAGGTCTCCCTGCAGCTGGACGGTGCCATCGACGATGGCACCGCCGGTGCCGCAGGATCGCTTCAGATCCTGACAGAGCTCCTTGAGAAACTCCGCGTTGGCCGGCAGCCCGAACACCACGGTGACGGTCTTGCCGCCGCGGCCCGCCTTCTCCATCCGCAGCTTGGCGACGACCCGCGCCGGCACCGCCTCGTCCGCACCCTTCCGGCTGCACCGGCAGCTGGCGCTCGGCCAGCCGCAGCCGGGGCAGACCCGGCCGACCCCGCTCGAGAACACGATCCGCGCGCCGTTGCGGTCCGCCATGACCGCGATCATCTCACACGGTCACCGCTTCCAGGCGATCCGGCCGTAGACGGCGCGGCCGTTCATCCCGAACGGCGACTGGCTCGGAAACGTCTGGATACCGTTGAACGAGTTGACGGTGGTGTTGCGGTCCGGAAAGACGTTGAAGAGGTTCTGCGCGCCAGCCGCCAGCGTCAGCGTGTTCGCGACCCGGTACGACACCTCGGCGTCGGTCAGCCACTTCGGGCTGTAGCGCTGATCGTCCGCGGGATTGGCGGTGGCGGTGCAGAACTCGCCGTAGCGGGCGACGTTGGCGTTGGCGCCCCAACGGCTGCGGCGCCAGTCCGCTCCGGTCCGGACGCTGTCGCGCGGCTGGTAGCACTCGATCCGCCGCCGCTCGATCCGGTCAAACAGCACCTGATCGAAGCCGGCGAGCTGCGGCGGCGTCGTCACCGTGCCGACGATCCTGGTGCGGGTGCTGTTGTAGGAGGCGTGCAGCCGCACGTCGCCAGCGTCCGCGAGGGCGATGCGGTAGCCCGCCGACAGGTCGACGCCATTGGTGCGGGTATTGATCGCATTGGTGAAGAAGCGAGCGCTGTTGGCGCCGAAGGGCGCCAGCAGCGCGGTGATCTGCGGCCCGGTGAAGTTGCCGGACAGCACGATCCGATCGTCGATGGCGATGTGGTAATAGTCCACCGTCAGATCGAGGCCGGGGATCGGCGTCAGCACCAGGCCGCCGCTGGTGCGGACCGAGTTTTCGGGCTTGAGCGCCTTGGCGCCGAGCACCTGCGCGGCCGCCGAGCTGACCGGGAGCGTCAGGGATTCGAACGGCACCAGTCCCTGTCCAGGCACCGACAGGAAGTTGGTGGCGCTCGACGAGAAGAACGACTGGCCGAGCGACGGCGCCCGAAAGCCGGTACTCAGGGCGCCGCGGACGACGACGCGGGGGTCGAGCTCGACGCGCGCGGTCAGCTTGCCCTGGACGGTGCCGCCGAAGTCGCTGTAGTGCTCGGTGCGGCCGGCGAAGCCGAGCCGCAGCCGCTTGAGAAAGTCCCCTTCGACATCGACATACGCCGCGACGCTGTCGCGCGATTCGTCCACCGCGTTGCTCGGACGGAAGCCGGCGAAGACCTGTGCGCCGATGGCGGCGATGCCGCCGGCACGATTGGGGACGCCGCTGGGGCGATCCCGACACCCGCGATCTGATGACCATGGTGAACGCGCAGGCGGTGATTGGGCTGGGCGACCGCGTTGTTGCCGGCATCGCCGGCGACGATCTGATCCCTCGGGTCGAACG
>JBDTOB010000017.1:0-18144 GCA_039933435.1 Acidobacteriota bacterium
ACTCGTCGCGCCGGGCGCGGAACCACTCGCGATCGTTGTTGCGCTTCAAGGCGCGCAGGAAGCGCAACGACTCAGCCGTGAACCTCGGGGGCATGCGCCATTATCCCGCGGTCCTCCGTCACGTCTCGGATGAGGCCTCTCACGACTCGGCACGGCCTTTGCTAGACTGCCCGTGTCTCGCGAAGGAGGGAGCTCTGGCATGATCGGGGGAAAAGTCGGGGTGGATCTTCTCAACCGCTTCAGCCGGAACGGCACGGTGAGCGCTTTTCCGGATGTCGCAACCGCCTACGCGAGCCAGAGCAAGCTGGAACGGCTGTTCGGGCCTGCCATCTGGAACGAATTCCAGAACAAAGACGTGCTTGACTTCGGATCCGGCCGCGGAGGGGAGGCCGTCCAGATCGCGGAGCGCGGCGCCCGCCGGGTCGTCGGACTAGAACTGTATAAAAAATGGATTACGTCCGGAACTGAGTTAGCAGCCTGCCGCGGCGTCGCTGGCAAGTGCTTTTTCGGCAGGGAGTGGGCTGAGCCGGTCGACGTCATCATCTCCATCGATTCCTTCGAACACTTTGCTGACCCCGGGGCCATTCTGAAGCAGATGGATCGGCTGCTGAAGCCTGCCGGCTGCATCCTCGCGTCCTTCGGCCCGACTTGGTACCACCCGCTGGGAGGTCACATCTTTTCGGTCTTTCCCTACGCCCACTTGTTGTTCACGGAGTCTGCCCTGGTGCGCTGGCGCTCGCTGTACAAGACCGATGGCGCTCGCTCCATCGCGGAGTGCGGATTGAATCGCATGACCATCCGCCGGTTCGAAGAGCTGATCGCCCGGAGCCCGTTCCGGTTCGCGACGTTCGAAGCGGTACCCATCCGGCGTCTCAGACCGCTGGCCAACCGGCTGACGCGCGAGTTCACGACCGCCGTCGTTCGATGCAAGCTGGTTCGCCGAACCGATCCGGAGAACTGACGCCAACTTCGGGGGACGGGTTCGGCGGGAATGATGGGTTCCGCGGGGTTCCACGGGGCTCTGCGGGGTTCTACAGGGTTCGGTTCTACGGGGTTCGACAGGGCTCGGTTCTCCGGGGTCGGTAGGGTTCGGCTGCGCGTGAGGTCACCGGCTCGCGGGTTGACTTTCAGCCAGCAGGGGGGGCACGCGTTCCTCGAGCAGGGCGACGAGCTCGGGCTGGAGGAAGGTGAACTCGTCGGGTATCTGCAGGCACACCAGCCGGGGGATGGCGGGATGCCGTGGAAACATCTCCGCGATCGCCCGCCGCTGGTCGTCGTCCATGATGACGATCAGGTCGGCCCATTCGAGCATCCGCGGCGTCACCCGCACCATCGCGTCGGCGCTGGTCCCAGCGGACCGCACCTCCAGGTCGGGGCGCTTGCAGAACAGGCGCTCGGCGGTCGCGCTGCGGACGCGGTTCTGGCGGCAGACGAACAGGATTCTTCGTAAGGGCAGTGCCGCGGGCATGGGAACCGGCTCATGTTAACAAGGATCCGTGGCGGCGCGCTGTGGGATAATCGCCGAGGCGGGGCGTAGCGCAGCCTGGTAGCGCATCTGCTTTGGGAGCAGAGGGTCGGGGGTTCGAATCCCTCCGCCCCGACCAATTGAATCAATGACTTACGGCTCGGCGTCACGCGCCGGGCCGTTCGTTTGTGCAACGAGTGTGCAACGAGAGTGGGCGATCGGAAAGACCGATAATTGTCAGCCAACTGCGCCGACTTGGGGCGGCCCGGCGTTCTAACGGGTGTAGAATTCGCAATTACCGCCGCGTTTTAGAGGTTGCCGACGGCACTCAGCTTGCGTGTGGGTATACTAATTGGGCGGGATAAAAATGACAGCAGCAGCAATGGACAGGATCGGCGTGACGACCGCGGCCGTGTACAGCGCCGCCGCTCAGTTGCAGGTCTGCGTGCCAGTGCGGGCCTCGAGGTGGTGGCCGTTCTTGCGCCAACACCATGTTCGAAAGCAGATTGCCGAGGCGCATGCGGAGGTCGTCAAGTTGCGTCGAATCATGACGTGCGAGATCGACCGAGACGACCTCCGGAAGTTCGCCGCTGTGTTCTCGTTGACGTTGAGTAGCTTGAATACCGCCATCGAGCGGCGCGTCGCCACGATAGGCGCGCAAGACCAGGCTGTGCGAGACATGCGCATGTTGCGCGATGAGGTTGAGGACATCGCGGAAGCCATCGCGCTCGCCTCGCAGGATGCTTTCGTGGCCGCAATGGCGGCGGAAGCGACCGCCACTGAACAGCACGCCGACTGGCGCGAGATCCTCTCCCAGATGTGAGCACGCGGGTCGTTGTCACCGCGCGTTGCGCGGACCAAGTCAAGACCTTCGGCCGGCAGTATAACGACTTCAGCGCCACCTTTGAGCAGCTGTGCGCCACGCTTGAGAAGAGCCCGACGGCAGGAATCCCCCTCGGGAAAAAGGTCTACAAGCAGCGGCTGCCGATGGCAGGTAAAGGAAAGAGTGGAGGCTTCCGGGTCATCTACCACTACGACCCGGAGCGGCACTATCATGCGGACTCCGATGGGGGAACGCTGACCCTCTTGCTGTTCTTCCGAAAATCCGACCAGGACACTATTGAGCCGAAGGAGATCGCGGAGTTGTTGAAGCGCGCCAGCTTGGGATAAACGCTCCCCGCTACAACCCCAGTCCCATGGGCAATCCCCGGGGGGGGACCCCCACGATCCGGCCGTCGCTAGCCAGGGGGGCAAGCGTCCACTGCGAGCAGCGTATTCACGGTTCGCCTCAAACCCGCCCGTCGCAGTAAGAAAGCAAGGCCCGGCACCTCGCCGGGCTTTTCCTTTTGTACGCTGACCGACCGACGTCGCGACCGCGCCCCTACTTGGCCAACCCCCCTAGAGAGCTGGGCAACCGATTCGCTCCCCTCCTTCTCCACCTACCGTGTAATCACATGCGTAGTCAGGGGTTACGCCCAACAAAGACAACCATTGATGTAATGCGTCCGCCGGAACGCAACTGACATCCACATCATGGGCTGCGGGTGGTGCCCTTGGCGCCTACGGGTCGGAACTCTGTCAGACACAACGCGGTGCCTGGGCGCACTCTCGAAGAGTCGTTGTTTCTCAGCACGAATCACATGACTTATTACAGCTTCGCCGACGTCGTGCGTGTGAGCGAACGGCGCGCCCACTTCGCGGCCGCATGGGTGGCCCACGCGGTTCTCGTCTCGGACTTTGAGCGGGCGGAGTCCGGGAGTGGCCGTCACCGGCGCTTTTCATTCCAAAACTTGGTCGAGGCGAGAGTGCTGTCCGTCCTCCAAGGGTTCGGTTTGCCTTGGCCGGTCATGCAGCGCGCCGCGCTGACGTTGAAGCGGCTCGAGATCGATCTGCCTGTCGTGGCGCCTGAGCACCTAGATCTGTGGGCTTGTGTGACGGACGCCACGCGGCGCCGCGCGGGCGACTTCGTGCTGCTCCTTTTGGGGGATGTGCCGGGTGGATTCTCCGTCGTCTTGGGAACGGGCCGCCACGCGACCATCGCGACCGATCGGATCGGGCGGGTGGCCGTCGCGATCGACCTGCGAAGCGCAATCGAGGACGTCGAGCGAATTGTCGGGGGGAGTTGGGCGCCGATGCTGACCGAGGCCGAGAACGCCGGAATCACGGCGTAGGAAAACAAACGCGCCGACCGCGGGGGAACGCAGTCGACGCGGAAATCCGATACGGCGAAGGAGGCCGAGCCGGATGACCCTGAGTGTAAGCGATAACGAATCAGACGGCCGACGGAATACGGAGCCATCACCATGGTTGACGGCCGAGCAGGCCGCCGAGCGGCTCCAGTGTTCAACGCGAACCGTATACGCCTTGGCGCGCGATGGGCAGTTGCGGTTTGCGCGCCTCCGTAGCCGGTCGCTGCGCTTCCGCGCCGAGTGGCTGGATGGCGCGCTCGATCTCATGTCTACGCCGCAGGAACCGCGATGAGCGCCGTGGCCACGCCGCGGCACGGCCGCGGGACGTCTGCCGAGAGCCTGGCGCTCACCCGCGAGGACGCGCGCATCCTGACTGACCGTATCAAGCACGCCGCCGAACACCTCTACCAGCTCCTGCTCGAAGCGCACGAGCAGGAAGCCTGGCGGGCGCTCGGCTACCCCTCCTGGCGCGAGTACGCCGCCATCGAATTCGGTAAGAGCCAGAGCTACCTCTACCGGCTCTTGGACCAGGGCCGCGTCCTTCGTGCGCTGGAACAGGCGGCCGGTTCGCCAATTGGCGAAATTGTCTCCGAACACGTCGCCCGGCAGATCAAGCCCCACTTGGCAGTGGTGACTAGCGAGATCGTGGAGCGCATTAAGAATGGCGAGGCGGCGCCCGCGGCCGTCACCGCCGCCGTCAACACGGTGACCGAAAAGCGGCTGGCGGACCCGACGATGGCCGTCGTCAATAGCATCAGTCGCACCTATCAGACGCGCATCGCCTACCTCACCACTCGGAAGGCGAAGGATCGCAGCAATCGGATGGTCGAGAACATCGTCGCGAGCTCGAAGTATTTGCTCACTGAGGTGGCCGACGACGACGACGACGACGCGGTGCCCGGGGTCAACGTGATCGACTTCTCCGCGCTCGACCCGACGTGCATCTCGGAGTGGGTGCAGGAATTGCGGGAGGCGGCGCGCCAGATCACGCGGTTCGCGGCGCGGCTGGAGAAAGCGGGCCGGCCATGACCGCCGCAGACATCAGCCTGCAAGTGCGCGAGTATCACGCCGACGAGATCGCCGAACTGCAAGCCGAGAACGTCGGGCTGCGGGCAGACATCCGCGGCCTCGCGGAGACGCTCCGCGCCGCCGTGGAGATGCTCGGCAAGCTCACCGAGGACCGCCAGCGGGCGCGCCACAAGGAAGCCCGTGCCCTCGATTCCCTGAACATGCTGCGCGAGGCGCTGGGATTCCGTCTGGATGACGTCGAGGCTCCCAAGCGGCGGCCACGACGGGCGCCCCGACCCGCTGGCCCCGTTTACGCGGCCAAACATCGGGCCACCGCGGCGCGGGATCTGGTAGTGCAATGAGTGGTCCAGACCTCACCCTCGATGATCACGAGATCCCGTGGACGGAATGGGCACCGCCCGACACGGCCGGCGCCGACGTGGCGCCCCCGGCGCCTGCGGCGGCGTTCCCCTCAAACTGGACGCTCCTCGATGACGTGCAACTCCTCGATCTGCCGGACCCGCAGTGGATCATCGAAGACGTCATCCAGCGCAACGGCGTCGGCGTGATCTACTCGCCCCCGGGCAGCGGCAAGACCACCCTGGTCGCCGGCCTCCTGACCGCGATCTGTCTGGGCCGGCCTTGGTTCGGCCATGTGGTGCAGACCCCGGGCGCCTGTCTCTACGTCGCCGCCGAGGACCGCACCGGGTTCAAGCAGCGCGCCCGCGCGGCCAAGCGCGCGGCGCTGGCGCCCCTCGACCAGCCGATCGGCCTCTATACGTTCCCCGAAGCGGTCGACATCCGAGACGGCGCGGCCGTGCAACGGTTCGCGCAGTTCCTGCTGGCCGGCACCTACCGCCAGCCGCTGGTCTGCCTGGTGATTGACACCTACGCGGCCTCGACCTCGGGCGGCAACGAGAACTCCTCTGAGGACACCACGCTGGCGATGGTCAACGCGCAGTTCCTGCGCGATGCGCTCAACGTCACGGTGATCCTCATCCACCACACGAACGCCGCCGGCAGCCGGGAGCGCGGGCACAGCGGAATGCGCGGCGCCGCCGACTTCATGCTCTCGATGACCCCCGTCGATGACCTCGTGCATCTGGAATGCTCGAAGCAGCGGAACGCGGCGCCGTTCGAGCGGATCGGTCTCAAGCTGGTGCCGGCGCCTGACGGCAGCGGGTGCGTCATGCGGCTGGCGTCCGAGGTGCTGGCCTCGTCCACCCTGACCCCCGCCCAGAGCAAGGCGTACTTCGCGCTTCAGGACACCTTCGGGGCCGAGGGCGCGACTAAGGCCGAATGGCAGAAGGCCTGCCACGAACTGGCCGAGCGGACGTTCTACCACGTCGCTAAGGTGCTGACCGAACAGGGCTACGTCGCCACCCTCGGGACGAAATACCGCATCACCGCGAAGGAGCCCCGGCCATGACATTTCCTGCAATGGAGGCTCTTGCAGTGACCCCCCCTTTTGCAATGGGGTTCTGCAACGACTGCAACGCTCCTGCAATCAAATTGCAAGCGGTAAACATTGGGGTTGCAACGGACTGCAACGGCGTCGCCCCTACTACTGCAATCAGTATGTGCAGTATAGGGGTTGCAGTTCTTGCAGTAACCCGCCCGACCATCGCTCCCAGGCACTCTCCAAACCGGCGTCGCGAGCACACCCCTGCGCTGTTCGGGAATCGCCCAAACGGCCAAAAGGCGCCCGTTCCGGCATCCGGTTGCGCAAGCTGTTGCACACCGAGGCCGGCCGGCGATGTTTCCCTAGCGTTTCAGCCCGTGCGCCCCTGCCTTCCGGGCAAGGGGTCGCCGCGAAATGAGGGGGGGTCCGACCGTGGATGAGACGTCAAACGCCCCGCCCGCCCCCATTCCGCAGCGGGACCCCAAAACGGGCCGCTATCTGCTGGGGAATTTCGGCGCCGTGCAGCACGCCCTCCGGACCGATCGGCTACCGCCGGAGTTTGCGCACCTGGCCGAAGAGGTGGCGGAGTTCTGCGAGGGATCCATCACCGACGATGGCGGCCTCGAGAACGTCGGGCGCCGGCGCCAGGCGCTCCACGAATATCGGGCGCGCGTGCATCGCCGGGTGGCGCAGCTCGACGCGGCCCTCGAGGTTCGGGGTTTGTTTGACCAGCGCGGGAAGCTTCGGGTGGCGTGGTTACAGCAGCTGCAACAGCTCGTCAACTGCGCGAAGGGGATCGATAGCCTCCTCGGCCTCGAGCGCCGGGCCCGGGATGTCTCCGTCGGCCTGGCTGACTACATCGCCGCTGCTGAGGCCGAGAAGTGACGGTGCCGCTCTGGAGCTGCAACCTTTCGCGAGGCGGTTGCTGCCACCGCTGGCGCTGGTCTGCCGTCTACTGCCGGCGCCGGACCCGCGTCGTTCGATGGCTCCGGCGTCAGCCGGCGCCCACTCGAGAGGGCCCAGTGGGGCACCTCCTCGCTGATGGCCTCGCCCGCACCAAGGCGGTCGTGGGGCGGCTGGAAGAGATCGACCGCACACTGAAAACCCGTATTGCCCGGCTCGCGGACACCGCGCGCCGGCTGGAAAGGACCTGACATTGAAGCTGAATCCCATCTACTCCAAGAGCCTGATCGCCGACCTGCGCGCGGCTGTCGAGCGCAGCCAGGCGGCCCAGCGGTTCGACCGCCCGACGTTCGAGGCAGAAATGACCGCTGAGCGGCAGGCGATGCGCGCCGCGATGGGGAAGGACCGGAGCGCCAAAGTCTCGGATGCGAACCTCGACGTCCTGGACGTTACCGGTGGCCCGGGCGCGAGGGAACGGGTGCATGCGCGGCAAGTCGCCGAGGCGCGTGCTCGGGTGAACGACGCGCGCCGGACCCGGGCGGAAGTGGCGCGGCTGCTCGAGGGCGCGACGTCGGCGGCGCGCCGGGTGGCGCCCGCGCCGGTCGAAGTCACAAAGGACGAAGCCGATCGACTGACGACGGCCGAGCGATTGATGCTGGCCGAGACGCGGCTGCTTAACCGCCAGCTCGCCATCGAGGCCGCCGAGCGCCGGGTGTCTCGGTTGACGGTGCCAGCGGACGTGTTCGGGCTGCTCCAAACCGCTGAAGCGGCGGGAGACGCGCTCCTGGCATCGGTGGCAGAAGACGCGCTCGACGCGGCGCTGGCGGGCCCACCTCCGGCGGTCGCCGGGCGTGACCCGATGCAGGGTATCGAGGCACAGCGGTCGCTCCGGGCGCAGCTCGAGGCGCATCGGGAGCAGCGGATCGACACGGCGACCCGGGCCACCCTGGCAGCGCTCGAGACGGACGTCGCCGCCATCGACAAGCAACTGCGGGCCGCAGAGATGCTCCAGGCTGTCATCGACGAGACCAAGTCGGTGCGCATCATCGACTCGGTGAGCGCGTAACGCCGATGGCGATGAGAAGGGCACGGAAGGCGGTCGTGGCGTTCGGTGGAGCGGCGGGCTTGTCGTTCCGCCAATTCCGCGAGGCCGTCTTTCGTGTCCCCTCCGGCCCGTTCGGCCGGCTCGTCGTGCCAACGCTGCACCGGGAGCAGGAGCGGTTCACGAGCGCGATGGACGCGGTCGATGCGAACGGTCGGCGCCTGTTCCCTGAGTTCTGTCTGCACTGGTCAAAGAAGACGTCGAAAAGCAGTGACGCCGGAACCGCCGCTCTCTGGCACCAGACATCCGACCCTCACGAGCGGCAAGAGCGACGGATCGGGATCGCCTCGTTCGACGAGGACCAGAGCCGGATCATCTTCGGGCTCGCGAAACAAACCGTTGACCGCCATCCCTGGCTGCGGGATCACATCACCGTCGGTCGGACGGAGATGGTGTTCCGTGAAGAGCACCGGGACGATCGGACCGGCGGCACCTACACGATGGAGCATGTGCTCATCGCGTTACCACGCGACGTCAAAGGATCGCACGGCGAGGCGTGGAGTGCGGTCATCAGGGACGAAATCTGGTCGGAGCCCAATCATGACTTCAGCGAAAGTCTGATTCTGTCTCCAACGAAGAGCGGGTTCACGTTGTACTGCTCGTATCACGCGCCGCGGGTGATGGCCCGTGCGGGTGTGCCGCTGCACGACATCCTTCAGCGCGCCAAGGCTGGTGATCCCAAGCTGTTTTACAGCTACATCGGCGGCGAGGGGGTCGATGCGCCGTGGAATGTGGCGCCGTGGGTGACGCGGGAGTGGGTCGAGCAGCAGCGCCGCATGATGGCGGCCGTGCCGTCCCGGTTCCGGCGCGTAGTCCTGAACGAGCCCGCGGGCGCCGACAGCGGGCTAATCAGCTCGGAGGAATTGAGCGCAAGTCTGATGCGGGTCGAGGAGCCGCAGAGCGGCGCGCCGGGCGTGTCCTACGTCGCGGCGATCGACCTCGGGTTGACGAATGACTGGACGGCGTTAGTGATCGGGCATCTCGACGTTGACGCGCGGGCGGTGATCGACGTGGTGCGCTCCTGGCGCGGCACGAAGGACCAACCCGTCGACCTCGGGGCGGTGGAGGACGCGATCGTCGACGTCGCGCGTCGGTTCAATCTGTCGCGCGTCATCTTGGACCAATGGCAGAGCGCGCACATGACCCAGCGGTTGGTCAGGCGCGGCGTGCCGGCCAAGACGGTTGGTGTTGAGCAGGCCCGGCTGGATCGGATCATCTCGGTCCTGAAGCAGGCGTTCTCGGGACGGTTGATTCGGATCAACAGCGCGCACACGCAACTGGTAGCGCAGTTGGAATCGGTGCAGATCCTCGAGGGGCGCGGCGGCCGGCGAGACTTATTGAAGTTCGCGCCGAGCGGCAAAGGGCTGGACGCCGGGTCCCACGATGACATCGTCGTGGCGGTCGGGCTGGTGCTCGAGCACTTGAGCGACAACGGGCGCGCCCTCGGGGCGGTGCGCATGGCCGAAATGCCGGACGGCTGTCGACGGGAACAGTGGCACGGCCGGCAGGCGGCCGACTGCTATCTGATGCTCGACAACAATCACCTCCCGACCGATCCGCTCTGCATCCGGTGCGAGGCGCATCAATCGACGCTCGCCGCGTGCCGCGCTTACAGCGAGCGCACGGGGTATGCGATGGACGTGCGGGAGTTTCTGAACATGGGGCTGATCCAGCCCACGAACTTTGTCGCGCTGCGGCGCGGCCATCACCAGTTGCGGAAGAAGCTCTGCTTCTAGAGCGGGCCCCCGCGTCGACAGCGTGTCGGCCCTATTGCGGGGCGACGGTAGACGATTGAGGAAGGAGATGCGATGGTCGAAGGGGTTGTAGTGATGTTCAAGGAGACGTGGGGATTTGTGTCCCGCGGCGAGGAGTTTGAGGATTGCTTTCTTCACGCCGACGACATGGTCGAACCCGGCCCGCTTAGGGTCGGCGACCGGGTCCGCTTCGATCTGACGACTTCGCTGAAGGGTGATCGCGCGATCCGTGCCGAGCGGATCGAGCCGGACGGGAATCGAGCTTGAACGATGGCCGAGACCACGATTGACTTCAACATCTCGGCGGGCCTGCCAACGGCGTTGATGGTTGACCTGACGAGGGTGCTCGGCCGATGTGAGCTCCAGCGCGACTGGCGCGGCCGGCTGTCGTTCCAGTTTCCGGAGCCGTTTGCCGATCTCTGGATTCGTCAGCACGAGGACCTAACGACCCCGGCGCAAGCCGCGAAGCGCGCACGGCTGTTGCTGGCGATCGAGTTCTTCACGCTCCGGGAGGGCTAAATGGCAGTCACGATCACGGTCCGCCGAAGTTTCACCGTGAAACTCGACACGCTCAAGCTCACCACAAAGGCAGACATGCGGGAGATCGGTCTGCTCGCCCGCGAGCGCATCGTCACGCGCACGCTCGCCGGCCAGGGCGTGGATGGTCCGTTCCGGCCCTACTCGTCGGCCTACGCCAAGCGCAAGGGATCGTCCGCGGTCAATCTCCAGGTCTCCGGCAACATGCTCAACCAGTTACAGATCGTTGACGTCACCGACACCAGCGTGCGGCTCGGCTGGGTGCAGTAAGCGGAAAGGGTTTCAAGATATGGCGCTCGACCTAAGCCTCGATATTCGTGTGAACTCGACGGATGCCCAGCGGCAGCTCGCCGCGGTGGAACGCGGTATCCAAGGCGTCGAGAAAGCGTCGGCCAGGGCGGATGCGCCGATTGCGAACGTCGCCAAAGCGCTGGGTGGGCAAAGCGCGCAAGTCGACTCGCTGGTTCGGTCCACGAGCAAGCTCGAAGACTCGTCGCGGGCGCTCACCGGGGCGCTCGGACCGACGGCGCAGTCGATGACGGCGGTCTCGGACGCGGCCAAGAGCGCCGGGGTCTCGTCGGAGTTGGCCGCGGCGGGGCTGGGCACCTATGCCGCGGCGGCGGCCGCGCTGGTGGTTGGAGTGGGGCTGCTGAAGTTCATCACGTCCTCGATCGAGGCGTTCGACCGGCAGACCGGGGCGCTGGCTTCGTCTCGGGATGCCGTGAAGCACCTCGGCGGCGAGTGGGACAACTTCAAGGCGCTGGTCGGCAAAGAGATCATCGGGAACGGCGGGCCGCAGACGACCGCAGACGCCATCAACGGGGTCGCGGAGGCGTTCCACTATCTCGGCCCGTCGCTCGCGGGGGCTGCCGTGATGGCCACGCCGCCCCTGCGGCAACTCGGAGACGCGCTCCGGGACTTAGCCGATATTGGGAAGGTGGCGTCGATGTTGGGGGCGGGCGCGCCCACAGCACCGGGGCATCCGTCGCTGTTCCAGGGCGGCGCCACCGGCCCGCTGAATCTGCGCGATGCCTCAGCCTGGGCGCTCTCCGCCACGCCGAGCGGGCCGGCGTCTACGGGACGTGGTGGTGCCGGCCGCGGTGGGGCGAAGAACACGGTGTGGGGTCTACCTGCGGCGCCATTCGTTGCCGACGAGACGTATTACTCGGTCGTGCAGGGCGGCTACAAAAACCCGTTCGCATTCGGTCCGAATACCGTGAGGCCGACGCGGTCTGCCCTCGACCAGCGGCGGTTGGATGGTGTGACCGCCCAAGGCTACATCACGCACGGCCTTGGCATTCAGGGGATGCCTGGGATCTACCTGCCCAAGGAAGCCTTTGCCCAAGCGGGTCGTCCGCGGTTCCTTCAGGCGAGCTTCGGCAGCGGCACCTTCGGTCATGATCTTGCCGGGAACGCCATCGGCGCGATGATGGGCGGCGGGTCTGTGATCGGGGCGATTGGGGGCACTGTGGGATCGGCGCTCGGCGAGGGAGCCGTGAAAGGCTTGTTCTCTGAGAGCTTCCTCAAGAGCGGCCTCGGAAAGGCGCTCGGCGGCGCGCTGCCGGTGATCGGGTCACTGCTGGGACCGCTGCTGGATAAGGTGTTCGGGAAGCTCTTCGGCGAGACGCAGGGCCACAAGGATCTGATGGCCGGCAACCAGAAGATCGCCGACCTCAAGAAAGGGCTCGACGACATCTACGGCTCGGCGAGCAACGCGCAAGCCGCGGCGAAACTGCTGGGGGTGGATCTCGCGGGGGCGTGGGGCAGCCAGAACCTCGCCGGCGCGAAGCACTTCAACGACCTCATCCAGGAACTCGCCGCCAAACAGGCGAAGTTTAACGACACGCTCGGCACCACGCTCGACAAGATCAAGGCGTGGGGCGGGGGGGTGCCGGAGGCGTTGCAGCCCTACATTAAATCGCTCACCGACGCGAAGGTGCTCACGCAGGAGAACATCGACGCCCTCGCGGAGTTGTCCGGGACCGGCACGGTGAGCTGGACGAAGATGCAGGAGGTCGCGGAGAAATACGGCATCAGCATCGACAGCCTCGGGCAACGGTTTCAGGAGGCGCGGCTCCACGAAGGCTGGCAGGCCATCATCGACGACATGGACCTGCTGATTCGGGGCGGGGCTGATGCCGGCGCGGTCCTCCACGGCATGGCGGATGAAATCTCCACCCTCGTGCAGTCGTCGATCCAATTCGGCACGGCCATCCCGGAGAACATGCGCCCGTGGATTGTGCAGTTGATCGAGACGGGGCAACTCCTCGACGCGAGCGGCGACAAGATCACCGACATTGGCAAACTGACCTTCGGCGAGACCATGCAGACCTCGCTGCAAAAGCTCACCGAGACCCTGCAGGACTTGATCAAGACGCTCGGCGGGGTGCCGAAGGCTGCGGATGATGCGGCGGCCGGCTGGAACGAGGCCGTCAAGCGGACCACGCCCTGGCCGCAGCCCTACGGTGGCGGGTCTGGGGACGGGTCTGGCGATGGCTCGGCGCCGCCGGTCGCCACAGGCGGCTATGTCGGCGCGTATGGCGTCCGCCCCTTCGGCTACAGCGGTGGAGGGCTGGTGCGGTTCCGGCCGCAGGGCACCGACACGATCCCGGCCATGCTGACCCCTGGAGAAATCGTCCTGAACGCCGCGCAGCAGAAGCGGGTCGCGGGCGTGCTGTCTAGCGGTGGGGGCGGGCAGACGATCATCATCAAGACGTATCTCGAAGGGCGCGAGGTCGCGGAAACCGTCGTCCCGCATATTCCCGACGCCTTGAAGCGTCTGGGGCTCAGGTGACGGTCAAGGCTTCGGCGGGTCACGCCACCGAGGGCGCATCACTGGATGGCGGGCGGCTGGGGTATCCCCAGCGCCCGTCCGGTGCGCTGTCGCAGGCCGAGGACCCGGCAACCGAGTTCGTCGTGATCTGGTCCGGCGCGCTGGAACGAGCGGGTCTCTGTCCTGGCTTGTCCAGCCACACCCGGGGGCCGCTCATCGGCGAGCACGATGACGAGGGCGTAGGAGCCTCCCGGCTGTGAAGGCCGGCCGGGCGGGGGGCTACCTGCCCCCGGACAGGGAACGGCCCGCAGAACGCGTTCTCGCAACGATCTGCGGGCACTGTGGCGGGGGATTCTCCCCGACACGCCCGCATCAGCGGCACTGCCGGCCGTCCTGCCGGATCGCGGCGTTCAAGGCGAAGCGCCAGCCGGTCGACGTGGGCCTGACCCCGCTGTGGCAGGACGACGAGGGACTGAGGGCGCGAGCCCCGGTCTTGTCACTTCCCGGGGGGGACTCGCCTCCGCCTGTCCCCCCGGTTGTTCGTGGTTGGTTTGAAGGGAGCACGAATTGAGCGTCGCCGTATTTCTTGCCACACACGATCGCGTCGTCGCCGCGTCGGATTCACGCGCGCGTGATGGGGCGACCTACGCCGACACCACGCGTAAGGTTCACCTGGACGGGACCGGCATCTTTGCCGCCTCCGGCCACGGTGACTTGGCGCTGGATGCGTGGCGCCGCACCCCGGCGGTCCGAGGGGAGTCGGCCGAAGCGCGGGCCAAGCGGATCGTGCCGGCGATGGAACACGGCTTGATCGCAGAGCCGGAGGAGGCGCTGACCCTGTTCGGGATCTGCCAGTGGCGCGACGGCCGGCCGGACGTCCACGCGCTGAAGGTCCGGATCGCGCCGATGTCTACGACGGCGCAGATCGTTGAGGAAGGCGCCGTCCCCGCGGGGGCGGTCGCGTTGGTGTTCGGCTGGGACGATCAACCGGACAAGCCCGGACTGGTCCGGCGCGACATCCTGCCGACGTTGACCCGCGCGCCCACGGAAGCGGTCATGGTGCAACTCGCCCGCGATCTCATCGCGCGCGCGGCGGAGCAAAGTTTAAAAGTGGGCGGCGCCGTGTTCGTCGCGGTGCTCGATGCGGGAGGCCCGAAATGGGTGTAGTCACGCGGCAATCGTGGGACGGCTCGGACATCACCATCGTGTCCGGCACGGTCAGTATCGACAGTGGCGGCGTGACCATCGCCGCGCCGAGCACCGCCTATTCGACCTCCTACAGTTATAAGTTCACGCCGAACGCGACCATCGCCGGCACGTCGTGGGGCGTGTTTGCGAGAAACGCGGATACGAATAATCGGTACCTCGGGCTGCAGAATATCGTCACCACGAACAGCAAAAACGCCTGGATCGAGTTTATCGCCACGGGGAAAACGTCTGGCGCGGTAGACGTGAACGGGTCCATTTCGATCTACTGCGACGGCGCGGTCAATAACACCAGCAGCGTCACCCTCACCGGGGACTCGATCACGTTGACCGGTTCAACCACGATCACGTCGGGGTTGACGATCCAGGGGTCGGGCGGCGTGACGATTAATTACGCGATGGTGGTCGGCGCGTCAGGGTCGGGCGACCCCTTGTTAATCCAAGTGGGCGGCACCAACAAGTGCCGCTTTGATAATAACGGCGATCTGCGGCCGGAGACGGACAACACCCAACACGTCGGCGTGCCGTCCAAGCGGTTCGCCTACATGACGGCGCTGTCGTTCAACACCACGGACGTGGCGCTCGATAACGGCTGGTCGCTCACAGAGTCGTATCGACTCGGCATCACCGAACCCGGCGTGGGTCTCGTGGACGACGCGGGGCAACTCGTCGCGTTCTTCGGGCGCGACAAGACCTACCTCAAGACGCTGGCGCTCGTGGATGACCTTCCGCACGCGCTGACGACACTCGACCAGCGTATCCATATGGACCCCACCCCAGAGGTCCGCGTGAAAGGGTATCAGTCGGACGGCGCACCCATCTACAAGACTGGCGCGGACGTGGAGCCGTTCCCGGCCGCGAAGGACATCAACACCACTCGGCGACGAAAGGCGGGAGTGTGAAGCGAATCATTGGGGTCATTGGACTGGCGGTATTCCTCGCGGTGGCGGTGGGCGCGCAGGAGTCGCCCGTGCGCGCGGCGATTGATTGGGCGGTCTCAGACGGGCCGGGTCGTGTCGTCATTGCCGGGTGGGCGTTCAACTGCGCGACCGAGGGTCAGCAGCCGTTCTCCGCGCGCGTCTACTACACCGCTGGCGGGACCACAACCGTGGCCACCCTCGCGCTGCGCTACAGCGGCCTGTTCCGGCCGGACGTGGCGTCCGCCTTCGGCGACTGCGGGGCGCTGAACCGCTACACCGGGTATCAGCTCGTGGTCACCGGCCTTCCGGTGGGCCCCGCGACGGTGTGGGTGGAGTGGGCCGACGCGCAGGGCGTGCGCTACGTCTCGGCGCAGGTCACCGTCCAGTAGGGCTCGACGTATCCGCTTCCCGGGGGAACTCCCAACCTAGCCACTTGCGAGGCCGTCCGCGCGAAGCCCGCGGCGGGCCCCCGGTTCCGCGCTGCGGGACGGCACTTGACAAAGCAATACACGTCAAGATAAAATGATTATCGATGTCACCCAATCTCAAACCCGCCACCTTTCGGCTTGATCGTCACCTGCTCGAGGCGCTTCAGGCCATCAAAGAGCGCGACGGCATTCCCGTCACGGAACAGGTACGCCGGGCGCTAACCGCGTGGGTGCAGACCAAGGACATCCCAATGAAAGCGGCTCCCCGTCGCGCGTCAACGCGACGGAAAGCCTAGACCATCAGCAGCGTTAACCTGCCGACGCGCCCTGCCGGGCATTGTCGCACGGCATCGCTCGCCGGCCTCTCCATCGGAGGCCCACACCATGAGCATCTTAGTCACGGACCTCGTCACCATCGCGGGCGCGCCCGACCAACTCGCCGAACTCCAGCAGGCCGACCGCGCCGCCGCCAAGTTGCTGAAGGCGTGCCGCGGGGTGCTGATCACCGACCAGACGGCACACTTCGATCTCTTCGAGACCGTCGCCGCGTCGAGCGCCGAGGCCGGGAGCCGGATCGCCGAGGCCGACGCCGACTTGAAGCGTTTCGACGACGGCGCGCCCGTCGACGGCGGTGCGACCGATGCCGCGTGCGCGCGCTGGTCGCCGGTGCTCCAGTCGGCGTATTACGTGGGCCTCGCCGCAGGGCTGCGCCTGGCTGGCGGAGGGCGATGATGCGGCGTGCCGATGGCGACGTGCAAGCCGAAGAGAGTCCGGCCGGCGGCGCTCCGACGCGACGTCGGCCCGGCCCCAAGCCGCGAGATCCGAAAAGCCTCGGATTGATCAGGATCACGATGCGGTTCACGGACGAGGAGCGGGGCGACATCGACCGCGGGGCCAAGGCGAGGGGCGTCACAGTGTCTGACTTCTGCCGTCAGGCCATCAATGAGGCCGCGGCGGATTGCCGGGACGGTCCGCCCGTGACGCCGCCGCGCGGGCACCGACGAAAGGATCAGCCATGACGCGACAACGGAACGACGGACTGCGAAAGCGTTGCGACTGCACGCGCCGCGCGTGGCCGAAGTGTTCGCACCCGTGGTGGGTCAATTTCAAGTGGCGGGGCGTCCACCATCGGTACAGCCTCGACAAGCTGCTGCCGCGGCCGGTGCGGGCCAAGACAGAGGCCGAAGGGCACTGCGACCGCATCCGGGCGGAGATCCGCGCCGGCACCTTCCGGGCGCCCGGTGCCCCGGTCCCGGACACGCCCGCCTTGGACCGGCTGACGCTGACGGAACTCTTCACCACCTACCGCACGCGCCACTTGGTTGTGAAGCGGCCGTCCACGTTGAAGAACACGGACTACCAGATCGCGAAGATCACGAGCACGGAGCTGGCGCGCACCGACGGGGAGCGGCGCCGGTTCGGTGCGTGGCACGTCACCGACATCACCACGGACACCGTCGAGCAGTACGGGGAGTGGCGACGTGCCGCCGGCATCCCGGCCGCGAATCGGGATCTCTCACTGCTGCGCGCCACGTTCAACTGGGCGGTGCGCATGGGCACGATCGAAAAGACCCCCTTCAAGAGGGGAACCGAGACGGTCGTCCGGCTGACCCGGGAGGTCGGGCGCTCCCGGCGGCTGGAACCCGGGGAAGATGCGCGGCTCCTGGCTGCGTGCGGGTCGCATCTCCGGGCGCTCGTCGAGGCGGCGCTCGAGACCGGCTGCCGGAAAGGGGAACTGCTATCCCTCCAGTGGTCGCAGGTGAAGTCGAGCCCGAAGGCGGAGTTGTTCCTGCCGGCGTCCAAGACGAAGACCCGCCGCGATCGCCGCATTCCGATCTCGGCCCGGCTGCAGCTGATTCTCGACATGCGGAAGATGGACCCGGAAGGTAAGGAGCATTCGCCGGCCGCGTATGTCTTCGGGAACGAGGTCGGGGATCCCATCGTGACCTTCAAGCGGGCGTGGGAGCGGGCCGTCCTGAAGGCGCACGGGGTCCGCCCGGTGTACGTCGTCCGCACGGTCCAGACCGAGGGCGGGCCGGCGCGCAAGGTGGCGACCGCGGTGCTGACGCCGGACAGCCGCGCGGCGCTCCGGGCGATCAATCTCCACTTCCACGATCTGCGGCGCGAGGCGGGCTCCCGGTGGCTCGAGGGCGGGGTGCCCTTGCACACCGTCCGCGACTGGCTCGGGCACGCGAACATCAGCCAGACGTCGACCTACCTCGAGGGAACCATCCAGGGCCAGCATGACGCGATGGCCGCGTTCGAAGCCCGGCGCACCCGTGAGCAACGGTGTGCAACGGACGTCGGAACTGCGGGACCAAACCCGTCACTTAGCGCCATCACCGGGAACAGCGATACACTAGAATCCTCGGGAAAACCGCAAACGCACTAGGTTTGTGCTCCTTTGGGAGCAGAGGGTCGGGGGTTCGAATCCCTCCGCCCCGACCACTTGGCCTT
>JBDTOB010000018.1:0-18089 GCA_039933435.1 Acidobacteriota bacterium
GCGGCGCCGCGAAGGGGGCCGCGATCGGCGGCGGCGCCGGCACCGCCATGGTCCTTTCCACCAAGGGCGACGAGGTCGGCCTGCCGTCCGGCACGCCCGTCACCATCACGCTGACGGCGCCGCTGACGGTCAGAGTAAAACAAAACTGATCGACGGTTCCGGGTTCAGGTTCGGGGTTCCGGGTTCGGGGCTGAATGGTCCGGGTTCGAGTTACCTGCACACTGAACGAACCCGGAAGCCGGAACCTCTTCCTAGTCCTCTTGGCGCTCTGTA
Source organism: Acidobacteriota bacterium (assembly GCA_039933435.1). Taxonomy (GTDB): domain Bacteria; phylum Acidobacteriota; class Vicinamibacteria; order Vicinamibacterales; family 2-12-FULL-66-21; genus JALZOC01. The sequence goes on from JBDTOB010000018.1 coordinate 274, forward strand.
GTACAGTTCCCCTTCGTGTACGAGCCCGTACCGGAGCTCCCCTATCTACCGGTGCCGCCGGTCCCCCGCCGGCTGCTGCCGTTCGAACGGATCGGCGCGCTGGTCGAGGTCGTGCTCTGCTCCGGGTATCCCTCGCAGCTGCTGCTGATTCTGGTGCTGCAGGGATTCGGGATGCGGGCGCGCACGCCCGACGGCGCCTATTTCCCGCCGTTCATCTTCACGCTCTCGCTCGTCGACGCGGCGCTGGTCATCGGGCTGGTGCTCTTCTTCCTGCGCGCCCATCACGAGTCCGCCCGCCGCGTCCTGCTCGGGCCCGCCGGCATCGTCCGCGAAGCGTTCCTGGGCGTCGTCCTGCTGCCGGTGGTCTTCCTGCTGGCGCTGCTGATGCTGGTGGCGATCCTGCAGTTCGCGCCGGTGCTGCACAACGTCGCCCAGAACCCGCTGGAAGACATGCTGCGCAATCGCGGCGACACGCTGATCTTTGCCGCGGTGGTGATGATTGCCGGCGGCGTGCGCGAGGAGGTCCAGCGGGGGTTCATCATCCACCGGTTCGGGCAGTATCTCGGCGGCGCCGGATGGGGCGTGCTGCTGCACAGCCTGGCGTTCGGCCTCGGCCATATCGAGCAGGGCATCGATGCGATGATCGTCACCACCATGCTGGGCGCGCTCTGGGGTGTGCTCTACCTGGCGCGCCGCAGCATCATCGCGCCGGTGGTCAGCCACGCCGGCTTCAACCTGGTGCAGCTCCTGAAATACCTCGCCTTCGCCGTGCGGTAGCCTCGCGTGATCCGTTTACTGACCGGATATCTGCGGCTGTCGACGCGGGAGCTGCTGCTGCTGGTGATCCTCTTCACCTGCTCACTGCCCGCGGTGACGGCGCGCCTCTATTCGTCCGACGAGGTCGAGTACTACTCCTACCTCCGATCGCTGTGGTTCGACCACGACGTCTCGTTCGAGAACGAGTACCAGTATTTCTACGACCACCGCATCGCCCAGTCGGAGGACTTCCACCGTACCTTCCTCGAGCTGAGCACGCCGGCGGGACGCCGGATCAACTACGGCACCCTCGGCTGTGCGGTGCTGTGGTCGCCGTTCTACGCCGTCGCCGATGGCGGCGTCCGCGTGGCGCGCGCCCTTGGCGCGGAGGTCCCGGCCGACGGCTACTCGCGTCCCTACGTGGCCGCGGTCGCGTACGGCTCGGCGTGCTACGGCTTCGCCGCCATCCTGCTCGGCATCGCCGCGGCGCGGCGGCTCCTCGGTGCCGCCGCGATGCGCGCCGGACTGGCGGTGTGGGCCGGCACGCCGATCCTCTTCTACATGTACATCGCGCCGCCGTTCTCCCACGCCTGCTCGGCGTTCGCGGTGGCGCTCTTTGTCACGATCTGGCTGCACGTTCGCGACGCCTGGAGCCCGCGCGGCGCCGCGGCGCTCGGGCTCTCGGGAGCGCTGGTGGCGATGGTCCGGGAACAGGATGCCTTATTCGTGCTGGCGCCGGCGCTCGACTTTCTGCTGACCGCCGTACAGGCGGGGGCAGGACGCCGCGCCCGGCTCGCTTCCCACCCGATCGCCACGGCCGCCGCCGGCTGTCTGGCGTTCGCCGTCGGCTACGCGCCGCAGCTGCTGGCCTACCAGGCGCTCAACGGACGCCCCCGCCCCTCGGAGCTCGTCACCCGCAAGATGGACTGGCTCTCGCCGCACGCCCTCCAGGTGCTGGCCTCGCCCGAACACGGCTTCCTCATCTGGACACCGCTCGCGGCGCTGGCGCTGGCCGGCCTGGTGCGGCTGGCGCTGCGCGGCGAGCCCGATCGCCGCCGCATCGGCACCTTCCTCCTGCTGATGGCGGCCCTGCAGGTCTATGTCAGCGGCGCCGTGGCCTCGTGGACGGTCGCCGGCGCCTTCGGCCAGCGCCGCTTCGTCGCCCTGACGCTGATCCTGGTCGTCGGGCTCGCGGCGCTCGGCGACGCCGCCCGCACGCCCGTCCGCCGGACGGCGCTGGCCGTGGCGATGGCGGTCTGCGTCTGGTGGAACGTCGCGCTGATGGCGGAGTTCGGCACCAGGCTGATGGACCGCCAGCGCCTCGAGCCGCGGCGGAACGCCTACGATGCCTTCGTGACCCTGCCGCGCCTCGCACCCGACCTGGCCTCCCGCTACCTGCTGCGGCGCTCGTCCTTTTACCAGCCCGCAGCCCCGGCGGCGCCTGACCCCCCCGAGGAGGGCCGATGACCGCGGCCGCGCTGCGCATCCTCTACCTGGCCGACATCCGCTTCCCGCTCGAGCGGGCGAACGGGATCCAGACGATGGAGACCTGCCATGCGCTGGCGGCACGGGGCCACTACGTCGAGCTGGTAGTGAGGCCCGACACCCACCACCCGGCGCGCGATCCGTTCGCCTACTACGGCCTGCCGCACGATGAGCGGCTGCGCATCCAGCCGGCGCCGGTGCAGGGCCCGGCGGTGGCCAGGCGCATCGGCTATCTCTCTTTTGCCGCCGGTCGCGTCATGGGCGCGGGCCAGGCCGACGTCGTCCTCACCCGTGATCTCGGCGTGGCGTCGGTGCTGGTGCGGCTGCCGCGCGCGCTGCGCCCCCCCATCGTCTACGAGTCGCACGGCTATGCGCCCGAGGTGGCGGCGGCGCTGCCGGACCTGCTCTCGACCGCGACGCCGCCGTCGGCGCGCAAGCTGCGGCGGCTCGCGGCGCGCGAAGCCCGGGTCTGGCGAATGGCCGACGGGTATGTCACGATCACGGCAGGCCTTGCCGCCGATCTCGAGGCCCGGTTCGGCAGCCGCCCGCAGCTGCAGGTCATTCCGGACGGGGCGCGCATTCCCGCCGCGGCGCCGGCGGCCGGCGACGGCGCGCCGCTGACGGGCAACGGCGTGCTGGTGGCCTACGCCGGGCATCTGTACGCATGGAAAGGTGTGGACCTGCTGCTCGAGGCGCTGGCGCTGGTGCCCGGAGTGCGCGGGCTCGTGGTCGGCGGGCACGCGGCCGAATCCGATCTGGGCCGCGTGCAGACGCTGGCGACGACGCTGGGCGTTGCGGAGCGGGTGACGTTCACCGGCCTGGTCGAGCCGGCGCGCGTGGCCGACCTGCTGCGGAGCGCCGACATCCTGGTCCTGCCGAATCCCCGGTCGGCCATTTCGGAGCGGTTCACGTCACCCTTGAAACTGTTCGAGTACATGGCCGCCGGCCGCGCCATCGTGGCGTCCGACCTTCCGGCGATCCGGGAGATCCTGCACGACGAGGTCGATGCGCTGCTGGTCCCGGCCGGCGATCCGGCGGCGCTCGCCGCGGCGATCGGACGGCTGGCGGCGGACCCCGCTGCGCGCGCGCGCCTCGGAGAGGCGGCCGCGGCGGCGGCGCCGGCGTTCTCGTGGGACCGGCGGGCGGCGCGCCTCGAGGATCTGTTGTCGGCGGTGGTGTCGCCAGCGCGATGATCTCGGAAACGATCCTCGCCATCGTCCGCTGTCCGGACTGCCATGGGGTGCTGGCGGGCCCGGCGGAGGCGCTGGTCTGCCGCGGCTGCGGCCGGCGCTACGACAGCGCCTCGCCGGACTTCCTCGACCTGCGGCCGCGGGTGCAGTACGCCGAACAGACGAAGTACCTGGACGAGTCGCTGCATGTCGATGCGCGGCACGAGCGCGTCTCGCCGCCGCTGCTCGGTTCGAAGATCCGCAACGACATGCTGCGCGCCTTCCTGGCGCCCGAGCCGCACGACCTGGTCATCGACCTGGGCTGCGGCAGCGGCCGCACCCTGCTCTGGAACCAGGACTGGGGCGCGTCGGTCGTCGGCGTCGATATCAGCCCGTTCTTCTCCGCGGAGGCGCGGCGCGGCATCGACCTGCTGATCGGCGACCTGCGGCGGCTGCCGTTCGCCGACGGCACCTTCACCAAGGCATTCTCGCTGGACGTGCTCGAGCACCTGTCGCCCGAGGCGCTGCGCGAGATGCTGGCCGAGGCCTCCCGCGTGCTCGCCCCGGGAGGGGCGCTGTTCGTCTATACACACGTCCGCAAGAACGCGCCGATTGCCGTCGGGCTGCGCTGGATCAATGCCCTGGCCCGGCAGCTGGAACGGATCGGCCTGATCGACCTGCGTCAAGAGCACCTGCGCAAGTCCGATCACCTCAATCCGCTGCGGAACATCCCGGAGCTCGAGCAGGTGGCGGACGAGGCCGGCTTCCGGATCGGGCGGATCCGCTATTACACGCCGCTCGTCGGCGGCTTCGTCGAGAACATCCTGATGCGGGTCGCGGAGCGGGCGCTGGCCCGGCGCGCCACCGCGCGGCTCACGGGATCGCTGGGCGCGGCCGAAGCCGATGCGCAGGGCATCCGCGAGGCGCGCACCGCCGCCAAGGAGCGGATCGCCCGCAGCCCCGCGACCTACGCGGCGCTGCGGGTGCTGTCGTCGCTGATGACGCTCGACCTGTGGCTGTTCGGGCGGATCAGGTCGGGCCCCTTCTTCGCGCTGCTCGTCAAGGAGTGATGCGGATTCTCTACTGCGCGATCGACCAGACCGTGCCGGGCACGAACGGGGGATCGACTCACGTCACCGCGGTGGCGGAAGGGATGGCGGCGCTCGGACACGAGGTCCACGCGCTGGTGACGCCGGGATCGCGGCCGCTTGGCGGCCCGGTGCACTGGATCGCGATGCCGCCGCCGCTCGGCCGCAAGGAGCTGCGCTGGTGGCGCGCGCCCGCCGTCGCCGCGCTGGCCGGGCGCCTTCGACCCGATGTCGTGATGGAGCGGTACTACAACTTCGGCGGCGAAGGCATCGCCGCCGCGCGCGCGGTCAACGCGGCCGCGGTCCTCGAGGTCAACGCGCCGGTCGTCGATCACCCGGGGTCGGCGAAGCGGCTGCTGGACCGGGCGCTGCTGCTCGAACCGATGCGGCGGCGGCGTGAATGGATCTGCGCGCACTCGGATCTGATCGTCACCCCGAGCGCGGAGATACTGCCGCCGGGCACGCCCGCCTCGAAGGTCGCGACCCTCGAGTGGGGGGCCGACACGGCGCGTTTCCGCCCGGGCGCGGAAGGCGTCCCCCCCTTCGAGCGGCCGGCCGGTACGGTGGCCGTCTTCGCGGGAGCGTTCCGCAGCTGGCACGGCGCCATCCACCTCGCCGAAGCGGTGCGCCGGCTTCGCGATCGCGGCCGTCGCGACATCGGCGCGGTGTTCGTCGGCGACGGCCCCGAGCTGCCGCGGGTTCGCGACGCCGCCCGCGGCCTCGAGGGCATCGTCTTTACCGGGGCGCTGCCGCACGATCGGATGGCCGCCAGCCTGGCGGCCTGCGACATCGGCGCCGCGCCGTTCGACATCGACCGGCATCGGCCGCTGGCACTCGGGTTCTACTGGTCGCCCTTGAAGATCTTCGAATACATGTCGAGCGGGCTCCCCGTCGTCGCGCCATCGGTCGGACGCCTTCCGGCGCTCGTCGGCCACGAGCGCGAGGGGCTCCTCTACGACCCGTCAGACCCCGGCGCGCTGGCGGCGGCGCTGGATCGCCTCACCGACGTGTCTCTTCGCACCCGTCTGGGTGCCGCGGCGCGGGCGCGGGCGACCCGGGACTACAGCTGGGATGCCCACTGCCGCGCCCTCGAGGTCGCGATCACGCGGATCGCCGCGCACAGGAGCCAGGCGCCGGCGCGCTGATGCCCGTATGCGCATCCTGATTCCCACCGACGCCTTCCCGCCAGTGTGCGGCGGCAGCGGCTGGAGCACGTACGAGCTGGCGCGGGGCCTGCGGACGCGGGGGCACAGCGTCCTCATCGTCCAGCCAAAGCCCGGCACGCCCGCGGGGGTTCGCGAGCGCAGCTACGACGGCTTCCCCGTGCTCGAAGCGGGATCGCCGTCGCCGGCGCTGCCCTACGTCCGCAACTACTTCAAGAACGAGCGCCTCTACCCGCGTCTCGCGGTGCTGCTGGCCGACCTGATCGCCCGCGAGCACATCGATCTCGTGCACGGTCAGCACGTCCTGACCTGCCTGCCTTCGATCGCGGCGGCCCGGCGCACCTCGATACCGGCGGTGTGCACGGTGCGCGATTACTGGCCGGTCTGCTACTGGTCGGATCTGATCCACACCAGCAACGACGCGACCCTCTGCCCGGGGTGCTCCGCGGCGATGATGACGCAGTGCATCCGCCCGCGCGCCGGGGCCCTCTGGCCGGCGGCGCTGCCGATGATTCCCTACATGCGGCGCAACCTGGCGCGCAAGCGCCGCGGCCTGGCCGCCGCCGACGCGATCATCGCGGTGAGCACGCGGATCGCGTCCGATCTTCGCGCCCGGGCGCCCGAGATCGTCGCCACCCGCCTCGAGATCATTCCCAACCCCGTCGATGTGACGACGCTGCAGGCCGCCGGCGATGCCTCTGCGCCGCCAATGGCCGGGCCCTATGCCCTGTACATGGGCAAGCTGGCCGCCAACAAGGGCACCAGCCATCTGCTGCCGGTCGCCGAGAAGGCCGGGCTGGACTGGCCGCTGGTCATCGCCGGGACCGGTCCGGAGGCGCCGGCCATCGCCGCCGCGGCGGCGCGCTCTGGGCGCGAGGTCCGGTTCACCGGCTGGCTCGATCGCGACGCGGCCACGGCCTGGATGGCGCACGCCTCGATGCTGATCTTTCCGTCCCGGGGCCCCGAGTCGCTGAGCCGGGTGCTGATCGAGGCCAGCGCCCTCGGCATCCCGATCGCCGCCATGGACACCGGCGGCACCACCGACATCGTCCTCAACGGCCGCACCGGCCTGCTGTCATCGACGCCGGGCGAGCTGGCGTTCGATGTCCGGCGTCTGCAGGAAGACGAGGCGCTCCGGGTGCGGCTGGGCGCCGCGGCGCGCCTTCACGCCCGCGAGCGCTTCGATGCGCCCGCCGTGGTCGAGCGGATCGACGCGCTCTACGCCGAGCTGCTGCGGGGGCGCCCGTGAGCGGGCGGGTGCGCGTCGCGGTGGTCTCGCGCGCGGTCTTCCCGCTGCACGGCGCCGGCGGGCTCGAGCGCAGCGTCTACGATCTGGTCCGTCACCTCGCCGAGGCGGACGTGGGGGTCACCCTCATCACCCGGCCGCCGCTCGACGGGCAGGAAGGGGCCCGGATCCATCCCGGCGTCGGGATGACCTTCGTGCCCTATCGATCGTTTCCGCTGGCGGGCCGGCGTGGAACGACAATTCTCGACCGCGTCACCGCCTACCCGCTTTTCGGCGAGCGGGCGGGACGGGTGGCCTGGCGGCTGGCGCAGGCAGGCGAGGTCGACATTGTCCACGGCTTCGGCGCCAGCGTGCTGGGATTCGCGCGGCGGCGGGCCGGCGGCCGCGTGCCGCTGGTGCTCAATCCACAGGGCCTGGAAGAGTTCGGCGCCACCGCGCCCGAGCGGGTGCGGCTGAAGCGGCTGGCGTACTGGCCATTGCGCCGGGCAGTGCTCGCCTGCGCGCGCGCCGCTGACTGCGTGATCGCGACCGACCACGCGCTGGAGCCCTCGCTACGGTCGCACCTGCACCTGCCGGCGTCGCGTGTCCGGGTCATTCCCAACGCGCTCGATCTGCGCACCGTGGACGCCCTGGCGGGGCCGGAAGACGGCATCCGCATCCGGCGCCAGGCGGGAATCGGCGCGGACGAGGCGGTGCTCCTCAGCGTCGGCCGGATCGAAGAGAACAAGGGGTTCCACGTGCTCGTGGCCGCCCTGGCGGCGCTCGGCGATCAGGCGGGGCGCATCGCCGAGGGGCGGTGGCGGTGGGTGATCGTCGGGGACGGCCCGTTCCGGGCGCGGCTCGAGGCGGCCATCGATCGCGCCGGCATCCGGCGCCACGTGCTCATCGCGGGGCGCCTGCCCGATGCCGCGCTCCATGCGTGGTACGAGGCCGCCGACCTGTTCGTACACCCGACGCTCTACGAGGGCAGCTCGCTGGTGACGCTGGAGGCGATGGCGCACCGGCGGCCGGTGGTCGCCACCATCGCCGGAGGCCTGCCCGACAAGGTCCGGGACGGCGTCAGCGGCTGGCTGGTGCCGCCCGGGGATCCGTCGGCGCTGGCGGCGGCGATCAGCGGCGCGCTCGGGCAGCCGGAGCGCCGCGCGGCGATGGGGATCGAAGGGCGCGCCACCGTCGAGCGTGAATTCTCCTGGGACGCGGCCTCGATCGCGACGCGGCGGCTCTACGATGAGCTGCTGGGGGCGGTGTAGTAAGCTACCGGATTCGATACAGAGCGCACGTGCTGGTTCGGGGTTCCGGGTTCCGGGTTCCGGGTTCCGGGTTCTGGTTCGGGGTTCCGGGGTCCGGGTTCGGGGTTCGGGGTTCGGGGTTCCGGGTTCTGGTTCGGGGTTCGGGGTTCGGGGTTCACGGTCCGGGTTCGGGGTTCAGTAGTGGTAGAGCGAGAGTGGCGTGAAGCAAGCGACATGCGGCCGTCGACCGCCAGCCTGGCGCTGGTGCTCGGCGTCGCCGCGGTGCTGCGGTTCTGGGCGCTCCGCCACGGCCTGCCCTACTCCCCCGCGGTAGACGAGCCCGAGATCGCCGAGCGCGCCCTCAACATGATGCGCAGCGGCTCGCTCAGCCCGCATCCCTTCTACGACTACCCGACGCTCTACATGTACGTGCAGCTCGTGGTCTACGTGGCCCGCTTCCTGGCGGGAGCCCTGAACGGCGCCTGGAACTCGGTCGATGCCATCGACGTGACGACGTTCTACGCCTGGGGCCGGGGCGTCACCGTCCTGTTCGGCACCGCCACCGTGCTGCTGGTCTTCCAGGCGGGCATGCGCTGGGGCGCCCGTCATGCTCTGCTCGCCGCGGGGCTGCTGGCGGTGATGCCGATCCACGTCCAGTCGTCGCACTACATCACCACGGACGTGCCGACGACGTTCTTCATCACCCTGACGCTGGTGCTGTCGCTGGCGGCACACGAGAAGGGAACGATCGCCGCCTTCGCCTGGGCCGGCGCCACCGCGGGGCTGGCGGCCGCGACCAAGTACAACGGCGGGATTGCCCTGCTGATGCCGCTGCTGGCCTGCCTGATGACGCCGCGCGGCAAGGCCGCCCGGCTGCCGTGCGCGCTGGCCGCCACGGCCGCGGCGGCCGCCGCGTTCCTCATCGGCGCCCCCTACAGCATCCTCGACTTGCGGAGCTTCCTCGACGGCTTCGCGCGGCTGGCCGTCCACTTCAAGATCGGGGCGCCGCCGGCCGAGCCGCCGGCCGTCATCTACGTCAAGCACCTCTTGATCCAGTTCGGCTACCCGGCGACCCTGCTGGCGCTCGCCGGCTTCATCATGGCGATCGTCCGGATCGTCAAGGGGCCCGGGCGGGCGCGCTGGGCCGTGCTCCTGGTGATGCCGGTGGTGCAGTTCTACATGATCTCCGGACAGCAGATCGTGTTCGCGCGCTACCTGCTGCCGATGGTGCCGATGCTGTGTCTGCTGGCGGCGATGGCCGTGGTTTCCGGCGTCAGCCTGCTGCGCCGCTACGAGATCCCGCGGGCGCCGCGGGCGGCGCTGATCGCCGCGCTGACCGCGGCGGCGCTCGCCCATCCCCTGCTCGCGTCGATCAGGTTCGATCGCCTCATCGCCAAGTCGGACACCACCGCGCTGACCTACGAGTGGATCCGCCAGCACGTCCCGCCGGGATCAACCGTGGTCGTCGAATCGCGCAAGCTGCTGCTGCCGCCCCCCTACAAGTCGCGCAATGTGGCGCAGCTGCGCTACGAGACCTACGACGACTACCGGCACCAGGGCGTGCAATACCTGGTGGCCTCGTCTCAGTCCTACGGTCCGTACCTCGACAGCCCGCACGTGCATCCGGCCGAGTACGCGGAATACATGCGCATCTTCGAGCAGAGCCGGGAGCTCGTCCGGTTCACCCCGTCGCCGGACGGCATGAAGCTGCCCGGGCCGGAACTGCGGATCTACCAGGTGGTCCCCTGACCCGACCGAAGACCGTCATCGAGGCGGCGGCATGGCTGTGGATCGCCGGCACCATCGTCGAGCTCTGTGCCCGGGAAGTCGCCCGCACGTCATGGCTGCAGCAGCTGACCGGTGCGCGCCCGGGCCTGCTGACGCTCGTCGTCCTGGCCATCGCGGCGGGCGGCGCGGCCCTGGCGGCCGGACAGCGGCTCCCCGGCGGGGAGGCGCCGCGGCGACGATCGCCTGGAGCGATGATCTTCGCGCTGCTCTTCACCGCGGGCCTGGCGCTGCAGCTGCAGCTGGGAGCGCGGCTGCAGAGCGACGGCTTCTATTACTTCGCGTATCTGCGGTCGATGGTCTTCGACCGCGACGTCAACTTCGCCAACGACTATCGCCTGCTCGGCCTGGGAGACAAGCCGCACCTCTTCCAGCCGACACCCACCGGCTACGCCCAGTCGGCGTGGACCATCGGACCGGCGATCGTCTGGGCGCCGTTCTTCGCCGGCGGCCACCTCGTCGCCCGCCATCTCGCCGTGACGGATGCCAACGTCAGCACCAACGGCGTGTCTTTTCCGTACCGCCAGGCGGTCTGCGTCGCCGGCCTCTTCTACGGTCTCCTCGGCTGCTGGTTTTCGATCCGTGCCACCGCCCGCTTCTATCCGCGTCGGCTGGCGGCGGCGGCGACCGCGGCGGTGGTGAGCGGCTCCTTCATGGCCTGGTACATGGTCAAGGAGCCGAGCATGACCCACGCCCCGTCGATGGCCGCGGTGGCGGCCTTCGCATGGGGCTGGCTGGCGACGCGCGGCGCCAGGACGTCGCGCCAGTGGATCTGGCTCGGGGCGCTGGCCGGCCTGATGACGCTGATTCGCTGGCAGAACGCGCTCTTCGCGCTGCTTCCGGCCTGCGATGCGCTGGCGATGCTCATCGCCCGGGCGCGCGCGGGCGACGGGCCCGGCGCCAGGCGCACGCTCGTCGACGGCCTGTTGTTTACGGCGTCGGCGACCATCGTCTTCACGCCGCAGATGATCGCCTGGCATTCGATCTACGGCACCTGGCTGGCGGTCTCGCCGGTGGGGCCGCAGATCCGCTGGACGGACCCGCACCTGGCCGACATCCTGTGGTCGTCGAGAAACGGGCTCTTCAGCTGGTCGCCGGTCCTCTACCTCGCGGCGCTCGGCCTGCTGCTGTTCACCGCGGCGCAGCCCGCGATCGGGCTCCCCATCCTGCTGGCGCTGGCGGTGATGACCTACTTCAACGCCTGCGTTCAGGACTGGTGGGGCAGCGCCGGGTTCGGCGGGCGGCGCTTCGACGGCACCATCCCGCTGTTCTGCCTCGGCGCGGCGGCGTTCGCGTCGGCCGCCGTCTCGATCACGCGCCGTCATCCCGCCCGCGTCGTCGGCCTCGCCGGCGCGCTGCTCGTGCTCTGGAACTTCGCGCTGATGAGCGCCGCCCAGGACGGCGTGGTGCGCATCGGCGAGTCGGTCTCGTTCGGCGAGACCGCGGCCGCGCAGGCGCGCGCGCTGCACCGCTGGTTCGGCAATCCGTTCACCTACCCGGCCAGCCTCGGCTTCGCGCTGCACAACCGGCTCGCGCCTTCCGATTACGATCTGCTCTCAGCCAACCGCTTCCTGAGCGACCCGCTTCGCCCCTATGGACGCATCGACGTCGGTGCGGATGACGAGCCGCTGCTCGGCAGCGGCTGGCACGGCATCGAGCACGAGGGGCCGGCGACCTACCGCTGGGCCGCCTCTCCCGCGGAGGTGCTGATTCCGCTGGACCGGCCGGCGGCACTGGCGCTGCAGATTCGGCTGCATGCCTTCAAGTACCCGGGCTGGACGGGACAGACGCTGACGGTCGCGATCAATGGCCGGCCGCAGCCCACCATCGGCGTGCCGGAAGAGTGGACGACCGTGGAGCTGGCGACGCCGGCGGAGGCCTGGCGCTCGGGAGTGAACAGGGTGACGTTGACGTTCAGCTCGGCACGGACGCCGGCGGAGGTGGGCCTGGGCGGCGATACCCGGCCGCTGGCCGCGGCGGTGGACTACATCCGCGTCCAGGAGCGCTGACGATCACTCCGGCAGGACGTTGATGTTGGCGCGGCGGCGCAGCCCGGCCACCCAGTCCTTCACCAGCACCGCGCGGCGCTCGCTGGCCAGCGCGGCGACAATCGCCTCGCGCGAGTCGGCAAGGCTGCGCGATCCGACGTCCGCCGCGTGGGCGCGGTAGTACTCGGCAATGTCGAACTCGGTCGGCTGAATCGTGCCGAACCGCTGCTGCATGTAGAACTCGATGCGGAGGCTGTCGCGCAGGTACCGCCGCAGCTGCTCGATGCTGCCGCCGGTCTCGGTGAGGATGGTCGCCGCAGCCGCCGCACCGACCCTGGCGCGCAGCGCCTCCAGCGCGCGATCGACGTCGGCCTCCGGCGGATCCGCCGGCGCGTAGCGATCGACCTCGGCCAGGATCAGCCGCCGCTCGATGAGCGCGTCGCGTACCGCCGCCAGCGTCCGCGCGGCTGCCGGCTCGAGCCCCAGCCGGCTGACGCCGGCGACGTCCGACTGCGTGATGATCGCGCCGTCCACCACCGCCAGCACCCGGTCGACGATCTCCGCGCCAGCGGGGCGCGGGCCGACCGCGGCTGCCAGCAGCAGCACCAGGCAGAGCGAGCCGGCGGCACCCGGGCGGCGGGACATCAGAAGGCCTGCCCGATGCTGAAGTGGAAGGCGTGGCCCGACTCGAGCGCGCCGGCAATCAGGTGGCGATCGAGCTTGAAGCCGACGTCGAAGCGGATCGGCCCGATCGGCGAGCGATAGCGCACGCCGAACCCGGCGCTGCCGCGCAGCTCCCCGAGGTCCACCTCCGCCGCCCGGCTGAAGACGTTGCCGGCGTCCATGAAAAAGGCGGCGCCCAGATCGCGCCACACTGGCACCCGCAGCTCGCCGTTGAACAGCAGCAGCGCGTTGCCCCCCTTGGGAAAGCCCGCGGCACTGATGGTATTGAGCGCCCCGGCGGTGTCGAGCGCAAATCCGCGGATCGTGGTGTCGCCGCCGGCGAAGAAGCGCTCGCTGGCCGGCAGATCGTCGATGGTCTCCGACACCCCCTGGTCGCCGGAAACGACGCGGGGAAAGCCGTGGGCGAGCCCGAGCGCGACCCTGGCCGCGAACACCGTGCGCGTCACCCGCGGGACGCGATGGAACCAGAAGCCCTGCACGTACGACTTCACGAATCCGACCTGCCCGCCGATGGCCCGCGCCGCGACGCTGCCCTCCCCCGACACGAACGCCCCCTGCTTCGGGTCGAGCACGTCGTCGCGCGTATCGCGCGACAGCGCGCCGGCGAATGACGAGAGACGGACCTGGGGGAAGATGCGGTCGATCCGCGCCTGGTCGGCCGGCGCCAGCTGCTCGTCGAACGTCCTGGTCGTCCCCAGCGAGTAGCGCCCGCTGGTGCGAATGCCGGGGGCGAGGCGGCGGGCGATTTCGGCGGTGATCCCCTTGCGCGCGAAGTTGAAGGTCGAGCGGATGCCCTGCTCGACCGCCGCGGTCAGCGCCAGGTCGGCGTTGACGCCGATGGCGCGCGGCTCACGGTAGGTGCTGACGAAGCGGTATTCGCTGAAGCCGAAGCCGGTGGTGCCGCCGCCGGTCGAGCTCGACGAGGCGCTGTCGGGATGGAGCGCCAGCCGGGAGTAGACGTCGACCGAGCGGTTCTTGCCGCCGATGTTGCGGAAGCCGACGTCGACGAAGCCGCGCGGGGCGATGTCGAGCCGCTCCCGGGCGATGCCGTCGGCGCCGGCGGACAGCCGCCGGCTCGCCTCGAGCCCGCCGCCGTAGCTGAAGGTCCTGGCCGCGGCTTCCTCCACGGTCACCAGCACGTCTTTCGTCGCCGAGCCGCCGTGCGCGAGCTCCTCGATGCGGAAGCGGCGGAACAGCCCCAGGGCGCCGAGGCGCCGCTGGCTCTCGGCGATGTCTTCGAGGCCGAGCGGCTTGCCTTCTTCGAGCAGCAGCTCGCGCTTGATGACCCGGTCGTCGGTGCGGGTGTTGCCGATGATCAGGATGTGGTCGATGATCGTCTGCTGCCCCTCGTTGACGCGGAAGGTCAGCGCCGCCTGGCGTCCGTCTTCGGACAGGGTGGGAGAAACGACCACGTTGGCGGATTCGAAGCCGCGGTTGCGGTATTCGAGCACGACGGCCTCGCGGTCCGCCGCGATCCGCGGCTCGTAGTAGGGCGTTCCCTGCCGGGAGGTGACCAGCGGCCGCAGCTGCGCATCGGGGATGCTGGAGGCCCCTTCGAAGCGGACCTCGCCGACCAGCGTCAGCGGCCCTTCGGTGATGGTGATGACGGGGCGGACCAGCCCCTGCCCGGACTCCGGCGCGTTGACCTCGTTGGCGGCGGCGTGCACCTTGGCCTGCGCGTACCCCAGCCGCTGGTATTGCCCGGCGATGGCGCTGACCGCGGCGCCGAGGTTCGACTCGACGAAGATGTCCCCGGCCTGGAGTTTGGCCAGTGCCGGCCGCAGCTGTTCGATCGGCACCGCGCCGTTGCCCTGCACCTCGACCGCCTCATCGATCCGGTACTGGGCGCCGCGATGGACGGTGAAGACGATCGTCACCAGATCCCCCTGCTCCTCGCGCTCGGCGCTGGCGTCCGCCTTCCAGTAGCCCTGCTGATTGAGGTAGCGCTTGATGCGCTGCACCGAGTCCTCGAGCAGGTCCTGGTCGATCGATCCCTCGCGCGCCAGCGTGACCAGTTCGGCGAGCCGCTCGCGCGGCAGGGAATCGCCGCGGTACTCGATCTTCACCAGCCGTCCGGCCTGGACGAAGACGGTCAGGCCGACCGTGGTGCCGTCGGCCGACGGCCGCGGCCGGTAGGAGGCCGCCGCCTCGTAGCGTCCCCCCTTGTGCAGCTTCTCGACATACTGCGTCAGCCCGGCAGTGATCGCCAGCGGCTCGTAGGCACTGCCCGGTGCGGCGTGGATACTCCGGAGGAACGCCTCGCGAGACGCGGGCGGCGATCCCTCGATCTCGACCGCGCCGACGAGCGCGCGGGGTCCAGGGTCGATGTCGAACGCCAGCAGGGTGCGGTCGGGATCGTGCGCTTCGGTGGCGATGGGCCGCACCGTGGCTTTCAGGTAGCCGTGGTCGTGATAGAGCTGCTCGAGCGTGCGCGCCACGTCGGCCGCCCGGCCGACCGGCGGCGAAGCGCCGAAGCGGTTGGTCATGGTGCGCCGCAGCAGCCCTTCGTCGAGGCCGAGGCCGCCGCCGCGGCTGCCGCCGGCGGCCGCGGACCGTTGAAAATCGACGCGCTGGACGCTGTGCAGCGGCACGAGATCGTAGGTCACGCGCACGCCGCCCGGCACCGCGGCGGCGTCGACCTGCACGTCCTGAAAGCGTCCCAGCCCGATCAGATGGGTGATCGACTCCCGCACCGCGGCCATCGAAAACGGCGCCCCGGGCCGGGTTTCGATCAGCGCCGCGGCCGGCGGGTCGTCTACCGGCCGGCCCTCGGAGAGCAGCCGCAGCTCGACGACCGTCTGCCCGATGTACGCCGCCGGGCCGGCGGCCGCCTGCGGCGGCGCGGGCGCCTGCGCCGCGGCCGGGGCTACGGCCAGGAGCAGCCACGAGGCGGCGAGCATCGAGAACATCACCGGCGGTGCTGCACGCGGAAGTCCACGGAGAAGGTCCGGTCGCCGTTCGAGGTGAGGACCCAGCCGAGGCGATCGTTCTGATCGTATTCGAGCACCAGGATCTGATCGCGGGCCGCGGAGCCGAGCGGCCGCGCGAAGGTGATGTAGGCGCGGTTCGACAGCCGCTTGCCGAGGATCAGCCGTGCCGACGGCGTCAGCGGGTCGCCATCGGCGACGCCAATCGACGGGGTGATCTGCAGATCGACGCCGAGCGTCTGTTCGACCGCCCGGTTGACGGGCGCCGAGACGCTGCCGGTCAGCAGGCGGGCGGTGGCCGCCTTGATCAGATCCTCCTGGGACCGGGTCGTCGCCGTGGGGTTGAGGCCGCGCAGCTCGGCGTCGGTGACGTCCGCCGACGGATCGAACAGCAGCAGCGCGATGCCGACGCTCGACAGCGGCGGATCGGAATTGAGGTTGAGCGACATCCGCGACGTCGTGCCGGTGAAGCCGAGCGTCACCCGGTAGGTCTGGCCCGGCACCCGGACCCGCGTCTCCGCCTCGATGTCGAAGTAGGGCTCGATCCGCACCGGGTTGGCGAAGCCGATGCTGCCCCGGGTCACCAGGTAGCGGTTCCCCTCGAAAATGATATCGCCCCGTTCGATCTGGGCGGTGCCGAACAGCACCGGATGATCGTAGGTGCCCTGCAGCTTCAGATCGGCGCTGGCCACCAGGTGGGCGATGTTGTTCTCGATGCGCAGCGCCGAGGGGGCGTCGATCTGGACGTCGAAGGTCAGCGGCAGGGTCGTGGTCGGCGCCGCCACCCCGCCAAGCGACGGCGCGCCGCCGCCCGCCAGGCTCAGCAGGTCGGCGTTGGGCTCGAAGCGTTTGGCGTAGAGGGCATCGTGCACCGTCACCGTCCCCCGCAGCAGCAGCGCCGCCAGCGTCCCGCTCAGGGTCAGGTCGGCGTCGAGCAGCGACTGAAACCCCTCGGGGTAGCGGATGCGCATCTGCTGCCCGGTGGCGGTCAGGTTGATTTCGCCGGGGCTGAAACCCGCCAGCCCGACGCGGCCGCTGAAGGCGACGTCGCCGCCGGCGAGCCTGGCGCGCACGCCGTCGACGCGGATGCCGCCGGCGTCGAAGGTGATCTGGCCGTTAATCGCCTCGAGCGAATGCGGCAGCGCCAGCTGGCGGATCCGGCCGTCGGCGATCACCGCGCTGCCGGAGAACACCGGCTTCGCCAGCGGCCCGGTGATCTCCGCCTTGAGGGTGGCCCCGCCCGAGCTGCGCAGATCGCGGAAGAAGCCCTGCAGGATGCCGAGATTGGCATCCCCCGAGGCCTGCACCGCGAGCGTCGAGTCGTGCAGGTTGACGTGTCCGTCGACCGCGAGCTCGGTGCCCTCGCCGTAGAGGCGCAGCCGGCCGATGTCGAGGACGTGCTGGTGGAGATCGAGCAGGATGGCGTCCGAGGCGGCGCCACACCCGCTCGCACCCTCCGCCGCGGCGCTGCGCGCGGCATTGGCAGGGCTGCGGTTGGAGATCCGGTAGTCGAACAGCTTCAGGTCGAGCTGCTCGACGCAGGTGTCGACCGCCAGGTGATCGATATCGGCGAGCTCTCCCGCCACCCGCACGGTGCCGCCGGCGACCGCGGTGGCAAACGGCGAGAGCTGCGGCGCGAAGAACCGCAGGTAGGGATCGAGCGAGGTGTTGGCGAAACGAAGCGTCAGCTCGGCGTCCATCTGGTCGGTCATCGCGATCCGCCCCGAGGCCGAGACCGCGAGCCGCGGCGATGCCGCCTCCATCTCCATCGTCAGCAGCTCGCCCCTGAGCGACAGCCGCCCGGTCAGCTGACCGATGCCCTCGTCGCCGGCGAACAGGTCGTCCACCCGCACGCGGACGTCGTAGCGGGGCAGGTCGAAGGTGCCGGCGCCGGTGGCGGTGAACTGCAGCAGCCCGGACAGCGGCGCGCGCGGGAACGCCGCCATCGCCAGCGACTCGACCGGAATCTTCACGCCGTTGGCGTCGAACGAATAGTTGCCGTCCCAGCCCACCCACGCCGCACCGGTGACCCCGCCGGTGCTCTTGCGGATCTCGAGGCCGTCGAGCCGGACCCCCGCCCCCTCGAAGCGCAACGCCGCGCTGGCGGTGTCGAACGGCTCGCCGTAGGCGACCCCCTGGTCGATCACCAGCCGGCCGAAGCCGAACGGCGTCTCGTACTTCCCGTAGAGGTGATACTCCCCCGACACCAGGCCGGCCACCGGGTAGGCGTCGAGGAGGAAGGCATGGCGGAGATCCGGCAGCGGCCGGCGCGTCATCCGGACGACGGCGTTGATCT